>CAIWHS010000114.1 GCA_903912515.1 uncultured Planctomycetaceae bacterium | reverse complement strand
CACAACACCGTTGGGCGCGCCCGCAAGGGCGCCGCCTTTTTCCCGAAAGCCTTCGTGGCGTTCAGCAACGGGGCGGGCCATATCTGGCCTGCCAAGAGCGTGTCAATTGAGAATGTGAAGATTCAGGGACTTTTCCCAACTGCCATGCCTTCGAGGAGAGGGATTCCTCAAAAACACATGGCAAACCAGGCCACTTTCAATCAAAATTGGCCAAACACCCAATTTTTGGGCGTGGAACATCCGTGGAACATCAGGTCATATTCAGAGCCAATCAGTCGGCTAAACCACTAGCCTCACCACCCAACTGCAAAAAGTGTCCAAGCTTATCTTTTTTGGTGCGCAAATAACGCGCATTGCACTGGTTCGCTGGCAACTCAATGGGCACTCGCTCGACAATGCTCAAACCATAAGACTCGAGGCCAACAACCTTCCGTGGATTGTTGGTGAGCAGGCGAATGCGACGAATCCCCAAATCAGACAGTATCTGCGCCCCAATCCCATACTGTCGAAGGTCTGGGGCAAACCCCAAGGCTTGATTGGCCTCCACTGTGTCCAAACCTTGTTCCTGTTGCAGCTTGTAAGCTTCCAGCTTCTTCAATAACCCTATCCCCCTGCCCTCTTGGCGCATGTACAAAATCACACCTGCCCCAGCCTCCACCACTTTGCGCATGGAATATTCGAGCTGCGGGCCACAATCGCATAGCTGGCTTGCGAAAATGTCGCCGGTCAGACACTGGCTGTGAATGCGAACCAAAACCGGTTTCTCGGAAGTTTCTACCACCCCGTTCAATTCGCTCCCAATTCCTCCGTAACACAGGGCCAAATGGGGCTCGGCATCCACCATGGATGTGAACGGAATAAGGTTGAATTCCCCAAATTGCGTAGGGAGGGTCACCTGCAGCTCCCGATGCACCAACCGCTCCTTCGCTCGTCGAAACTTAATCAAGTCGGCAATGGTGCACATCTTCAGATCGTGCTTGCGGCAAAATTCCCGCAGGTCGGGCACACGGGCCATAGTCCCGTCTTCGTTGCAAATCTCGCAAATCACCGCCGCCGGCTTCAGGCCCGCCAATCGGGCTAAATCAACGCTGCCCTCGGTGTGCCCTGCCCGAACCAAAACCCCACCGTCCCGAGCTCTCAAACCAGGCACATGCCCTTTACCCCGCACCAAATCAGATGGCTTGCTACGCTCGTCAATCGCCACCTGGACGGTTCTGGCCCGGTCTGCCGCTGAAATGCCGGTGGTGATGCCAAATCGGGCATCAATACAGGGTGTGAAGGGGGTTGTTTGCGTGTCTGCTGGTGAAGCCGGAACCAAATCGAGGCCCAATCGGTCACAAATCGCCCCATCCATGGCCAAACAAACTAACCCACAGGCCTGGCGCATCATGAAATTAATGGTTTCGGGCTTGGCCATATCCGCAGCCAAAACCAGATCCCCTTCGTTTTCACGGTTAGGGTCATCGACCAAAACAATCAGTCTGCCCGCCCGTAACTCTTCCAGAGCTTCTTCGACGCTGCAAAATCCCTCGGGCAAAATATCGCCAGGCATAAGAAACTCCAGCTGCAATGCAAGCCAACCCGTTCCAACCTTTTGCCGGATCAACAGGGCTCTCTCTTAAAAGATTCCTGTAATTCCGCCTTCGTTGTCCCTATTGTAAGCGGTCTACCAAGCTCGAGGGTTGCACCCTGCCCCTTGTCTTCCCATATTGAGAAAATGCCTTATCGGTATTTCCGGCCATCACTACCCGCCTGGCCTTACTGTCAGCAAAAGATCTAGAGTTGAAAAGGACGCCTAGCATGAGTAATCCCAAATTTGGTCTTTGGTTGGTGGGTGGCGGCGGCGGCGTTGGTTCCACTGCTGTTCTTGGCTTAGCCGCTTTGACCCGCAACCTCACCGACACCACTAGCTTGGTCACCGCCCTACCCATGTTTGATGGGCTCAATTTGGCACAACCCGGTCAATTTGTGGTTGGCGGCCATGAAATCCGCAAGGCGACGCTCTGGGATGCCGTCAACGAAATGCACGAACGAGCCAATGTGTTCACGCATGCCATGCTGGCAGGCTGCAAGGAACAACTGCTCGAATGGCAAAAAAACTTCCGACCAGGCACGGTCCTTGCCAGCGGATCCACCATTGAAAAACTGGCCGACCGACCTGAAGTCTTTGCGGCCGAATCTCCCAGGGCCGCAGCCGACAGAATCAAAGAAGACCTTGCCGATTTCAAGGCAAGGCACAAGCTCGATGCAGTGGTGGTGGCTCATGTGGCCTCCACCGAACCCCCTTTCTCACTCACCGCCGAACACCAGTCTTGGCCTGCTTTGGAATCGGCTTTAGAAAACGGCGGGGCAAAAGACCTCCTGCCAGCCAGCTCACTTTACGCGCTGGCTGCCCTCGAATTGGGCATGGCCTATGTGAATTTCACCCCCTCCACCGGAGCCGCCATACCCGCCCTCATCGAGCTTGCCGAAAAAACCGGAAGCGTCATCTCGGGCAAAGACGGCAAGACCGGCGAAACACTGATGAAAACAGTCCTCGCACCCATGTTCGCCCACCGCAACTGGCGAATTCTAAGTTGGGTCGGCCATAACATTTTTGGCAACCGCGATGGCGTGGTCCTTGATGACCCAGCCAACAAAGCCGCTAAAATTCGCGATAAAGATGCCGTTATTCCAAACATCGTCGGCTACAAACCCAACACGCTGGTAAGCATCGAATACATCCCCAGCATGGATGATTGGAAAACCGCTTGGAACCACATCCACTTCCAGGGCTTCCTTGGCACTAAAATGATCCTGCAATTCATCTGGCAGGGCTGCGACAGCCTGCTAGCGGCCCCCTTGGTGATCGACTTGGTCAGGCTTTCTATTTTTGCCCAATCCCGCGGGGAAAAAGGTGTACTCCCCAATCTCGCTTGCTTTTACAAAGCCCCCATGGGCACCCCGGTGAACGACTTTTTTGTGCAGTTTGACACCCTCAAGGCCTATGTTGAAGGTTGCAAGGCAAAATAATTCGCAAACACAATTTCCCATGGTCCAAAACGCAAGAAAGTGATTCGCCCATGCGCCTGGCATTCAGCACAAACGCTTACCTGAACCACTCTTTCGATGACGCTGTCACCAGGCTAGCCAGTATGGGATACGAAGGCGTTGAGGTGATGGCCGATGTCCCCCACGCCTGGCCCGCCTACATGCTTCCCTCCCAGGTGAATGCCCTGCGCGATTCGCTCCAACGCAACAAGCTGGCCATAAGCAATGTCAACGCGTTCATGATGCATGCCATTGACGACCCCCGCCAAAAATATTGGCACCCAAGCTGGATTGAACCCGATCTTCATTATCGCCTGCTGCGGGCCCGCCACACCATGAAGGCCCTCACCATGGCAGGCGAACTGGGGGCCAAATGCCTCACCACCGAACCCGGTGGCCCCATCGGCCCAGGCGAAAGTTGGAAAGCCGGCCTCGACCTTTTTGTTGAAACCATCAAGCCGGTCTTGGAACATGCGGAAAAAACCAAGGTCCTTCTGTTGGTCGAACCAGAACCCGGCTTGCTCATCGAAACCGCTGAACAGGCCCTGGAATTCATGGCCCACTTCGATTCCCCCTGGCTGGGGTTGAATTACGATATTGGCCACAGCTATTGCGTGGGAGAAGACCCAGCCCGCGTGGTCCCCATGCTCGCCAAGCACATCAGGCATGTCCACCTTGAAGACATCGCCTCCAGCCGGGTGCATCAGCACCTCCTGCCTGGCGAAGGGGCCATCGATTTTCCACCGGTCATCAAGGCGCTTAAATCCGGCGGTTATAATGGGTGGATCACCATCGAGCTCTACCCCTACATCGAAAACCCCGATACTGTCGCCCGCTTGGCTCGCGAACGCATGCTACCGGTCCTCCAGGCTGTGGATAAAGGCATATGAACCTGAAGGATTGGGCCCGGATAACCCGATTACCCAACCTCCCCACACCGCTTGCCGATATCGGTCTGGGGGTCTCAGCATCTTTGGCTATGGGTTTGCCACTGAACCTATTGGCCGCCTCCATTGCAGGCTTAGCTTCCGTCTGTCTATACGCCGCCGGAATGGTCCTCAATGACTGGTGCGACCAAACCGAAGATTCAAAAACTCGGCCTGAACGCCCTATCCCATCTGGTGGTATCACCTCCCTTGCCGCATTTTCTGTGGGCATAGCCTTGTTGGTGACCGGCGTTTCCCTTGCGGCAGCTCTATCCTTTTTGCAAATTGGCACATCCACCACTTCTCTTGCGGTGGCCATTAGCCTTGCAGGCATGATTCTTTTTTACGATGCCTGGGCCAAACACACCCCCTTGGGGCCGCTAGCAATGGGTGCCTGCCGAGGCTTGAATGTACTTCTGGGTGCATCCATTCAAGGCCTACAATCCGGCCCAGACTCGGTCGTGCTTTGGCTACCTGCAGCAATTTCCACCCTCTACATCGCAGGGGTAACCGGTTTTGCCAAAACTGAGGAAATCACCAGTAATTCTCTTCATCTGAAGTTTGCGACCGGTGTCATTACCTTGGCCTTGGCAATGGCAGCAACCGTTCCTCTTCTCACCTCGGCCGTATATGAAAACCCCAAGGCTTTAGCCCTTCCATGGGGTTTGATGGCACTCCTCTTGTGGATCCTCGTGCCCAAACTGCTGCGCGCTAACCGCCAGCTATCCCCGTCCGCTGTTCAGGCCGCTGTGGGATGGATGATCGCCCTCTACATCCCGCTGCAGACTGTGCAGTCTTGCGGGCTGGTCGGGCCACAGGGCTTGGCAATCCTCCCGCTTTTCGGAATTGTTCTACTTCTCCGCCGATGGCGCTGGTTGCAGGCTACCTAATACGGGTAAACTGTCATTGCCTCCATCCTTCAAGGAGATCGCCATGGCTCGGGAAATTCGTCTGGGACTTCTTGATTTCGACACCTCCCATGTGGTTGCTTTTTCCCAAAGACTGAACCAAAAAGGCGTCGCCAACACACAATGGGTTGAAGGGGCCAAAGTTGTCATCGGCTGTCCTGGTAAATCCGACCTCGCCCCACAACGAATTCCTGGCTACGTCGAGGAAATCAAAAATATCGGCATACCTCTTGTCGACAAACCAATTGATATGCTCGACAAGATCGACGGTCTTCTGCTTTGCTCCCTTGAAGGCGGAGCACACCTAGAGCGTGCCAGACCCTTCCTGGAAAAAGGCATTCCCATCTTTATCGACAAACCATTTGCCTGCACCCGCAAAGATGCTGAAGCCATCGTTGAACTCTCTAAAAAACACAATGCCCCGGTCTTCTCCAGCTCCAGCCTCCGCTACGCCGAGGAGGTGGTGAAGGTTATCGCCGAAATCCCACAACAAGAGCGGGTTGGCGCTGCCACTTGGGGGCCGGCAAGCCTGTCCGAAAAACCTGATAAAAACCCCGGCCTCTTCAACTACGGCATCCACGCTGCAGAAATTCTTTTTGCGTTGATGGGCCCTGGCTGCATTCGGGTGCAAGCCAACTACCAGAAAGACACAGATCAGGTGATCGGTATCTGGTCCGATGGCCGCATAGGCACGCTGCGCGGCTTGCGAGCCGGCAACCAAGGGTTCGGCCTCACCGTCTTTGGCAAAAAAGCCGTCCGCTCTCAAGTGGTGGGTACCGGCACCATTTATAGGGAACTACTCAAACAAATTGTCACCTTTTTCCAAACCGGAAAGGCCCCGGTCGACCCGGCGGAAACTGTTGAGCTAATGGCGTTTCTCGAAGCCTCCAACACCAGCGCTGCCAACCACGGCGCCATGGTGGACCTCTCCAAATGATTCTCTTTTCTTGCTACCTGCTCTGCACTTTGGCATTGGCCCAAGGTCCTGCCCCAGGCGGTCCACCTACCGCCAAGGCAGACGACTGGAAACTGGAGGTCGTCCACCGTAAGGCGCCATTCGCCTCCCTAGAAGGTTTAGTGGTCCGCGAGGACCAGTTCGGCATTGAGCTGCGTCAGGTCATCCGCAAGCCCGGTCGCCCCACCTTCATCATCACCATTCAAATTCCAACCGAACAAGTAGAACAAGTCGACCTGCTCGATTCCGAGGAACGGGCCCAACTCATGGCCCGCCTCGACCAAATTGTGACCGATCGCGGCAAATGGTTTGCCCGTTTCAAGCTTCTCGACAAACCATTGCCAATCGGCAAGGATTTATCCGACATCCCTCCAGGTTTTGAGCGCGCCTTCTGGCCTGGCGACCAGCCGGGTACCAACCGCGCCTGGCAGTACTCCGGGCAACGCTTCACCCTGCTCACAACCGTCCGCGTCGACATCGCAGAACTTTGCGCCTTGCAATTGGAGCAGGTGTTCAATGCCTACGAACGGCTCCTTCCCGCCCGGCAAGAATCGGGGCCGGTTTTGGTCCTGGTGACATCCTCCGTTGAAGAATGGCAGGCACTATGCAAAGCAAAGGGCCATCTCATCCGCAACCCCGCGTGGTGCGACCCGATTGCAGGGGAAGTGGGCCTGGCTACTGATCAGGTCAGGCTCGATGCCCGCATGGTGGAACTACGCACTCTTCAAAACTCCCAGCTAACCGAATTGCAGGTAAGGGGCGATGAACTGCGCAAGGCATATGGCGGCAAGCTACCCGCCGAATTGCAAAAACCGTTCGACCTGTCGCTCAAATCCTTGCGCGAAACAGCCACCCGCAACGAGCAAGTGCTAAGACAAGAACGCGACCGCCTTTTCGCACGCATGAATCACGAGGCCTTCCATGCCTACCTGGCAAGGTTCGTCCTACCACCGGGCCGGGGTATGATTCCTCCTTGGCTCAACGAGGGCTTGGCCCAAATTTTCGAATCTGCGCTGGTCGAGGCGGGTGAACTGCGGGCAGACCTGGCAGACCCGGCCCGTGTGAAACTTTATCGGGCCGATATTCAGGCCGGTACAGACTTGCCTTTGGCCGACTTACTAACACTTCCCGTAAGCAAGTTTCATGTCACCGATAATTCAAGCCAAGAAACCTCGCGTCAGGCTTACCTCACCTCGTGGGCACTATGCTCTTGGCTAGTACTAGAAAAAAACCGTCTCCGCCTCGACGATCTCGAAAAACTCAGTCTGGCCGAAATGGAAAAGGTCCCCGCCCAACAAAATTTCGAATCGGTATTTGCTATCACCTTGGCTGAGGCCCAAAAGCAAATGCGGGATACCTTCAAAAAAGCAGCCCCAGGCCAGCGTCGAAATACACCGCCCCCCTCAGAATCTATTCCCAAACCCTGAGTTCATTTTCACGCCATCGCCTACTATGGGTCTAACTGGCCCCTTTGGGTAATACCCAATGGCATTGATTTGGAGGTGTTGGACAATATGCCCATAAACCTTAGTGTTCGGGAATTTGAGCTATGGCGTCAGCAAGGCAAGCCCATGCTGCTCGTCGATGTCCGCACCCCTGAAGAGCACGCCATCGCCAAATTGCCAGACAGCTTTCTGGTTCCTCTCCAAGAGTTGGCTAGCGATATCGACAAAATCCAGCCCCCCCATGACGCCGATCTGGTTATCTACTGCCATCACGGCGTACGCAGCTGGCATGCCGCCATGTATCTAGAGCAAGCAGGGTTTGAAAGGGTCCACTCCTTGGCCGGCGGAATCGATGCCTACAGCCAATCGGTAGACCCCTCAGTGCCAAGGTACTAAGCCCACTATGACCAGCCAGAACCAACCGCCACAAGGCAGCCAAAACAGCCATTTAACCCATTTTGACCATGCCGGGGCCAGTAAAATGGTCGATGTGGGGGATAAACCTGTTTCAGAGCGCCGCGCCAAGGCCTCTGGATCCGTTCGTATGGCCCCCGAAACGCTCCAGCGCATCTTGAACAAGAGTTTCGCTAAGGGAGATGTGCTGGAAGTTGCCCGCTTGGCAGGAATTCAGGCCGCCAAACGCACCTGGGAACTCATTCCACTTTGTCACATGCTGCCTTTAGATGGCGTGACAGTCCAATTCACTCCCTGCCCACCTGATACGCTGGAAATAGCGGCAGAAGTCCGTTGTTCGGCTAAAACCGGGGTGGAAATGGAAGCCATGGTGGCGGTAAGCATGGCCGCCCTAACCATCTATGACATGGCAAAAGCCATTGATCGGGTTATGGTTATCGACCAAATACGGTTGGAAGAAAAGAGTGGTGGGCGTTCAGGTGAATTCCGTCGATCCTAATTACCTGAGTTTGCTCCACGCCATTTTTCTAACCACGGATGCATCATGGTCGCAACCATTCCCTTGCCAGCGTCTGTTATGCGACCGGGGGCCCGTGCGGCCATGATTCTCGATTCCCAAGACCTTAAATCCCTTGTGGCCGCAGACCTGGAATTGGTCGAGCGTGCTATCGATAATGTGCTGGCCCAAAGGCCCCCACGCCTCACCGGCATCATTGACCATGTTGCCGAGTACCGTGGCAAGCGTTTTCGCCCGCTATTAGCCCTTCTTACTGCCCGTGTGCTCGGTTGCGAGTCCCCCGGTCGCCTCGATCTGGCCGTTGCCATGGAAATGATGCATACAGCATCGCTGGTTCACGACGATATCCTCGACAATGCCGAGACCCGCCGCCACATCCCTACTGTTCATAGCCGTTGGGGCAGCCAATCTGCAGTGCTTCTGGGTGATTATCTCTTCAGCCACGCCTTTGTTCTTGCCGCCCGTGTGGGTGATTCGCAAGTCACCCTCGAGGTGGCCGAAACCGCCCGCAAAGTGTGCGAAGGCGAACTGAAGCAAAACCTCGAGGCAGGCAACTGGCTGCTGCCCGAAGCCGACTACATGGACATCATCGAAGGCAAAACTGCCGAACTCATGGCCGCCTCGTGCAGGCTCATGGGGGTCCATGCCCGCGGAACGGAGGCCCAATGCCACGCGCTCGACACCTATGGCAGGTCGTTGGGTATGGCCTTCCAAATGGCCGACGACCTGCTCGACCTCGAGGGCGATGAAGAAACCACTGGCAAATCCCTCGGCACCGACCTCGAACAAGGCAAAGTAACCCTGCCTATCATCCACGCCCTGAGCCGGGCAAACGATGGTGAAAAAGCCATTTTGTTGGAACTCCTCAAAACCAGCGGCGCAAAAAATCGCTCAGCACTGCGCAAACCGCTGGAGGCTGCAGGCTCGCTAGCCTACACACGACGCAAGGCAGAAGAGTTTGTCGGCACCGCGCGTAGGGCCCTACATGCACTTCCAGACAGCCCTTATCTTCAAGCCCTAATCAACGCCGCTGACCGTGCCCTCCACCGCGCCTGCTAACCCATTTGCCCCATCCTTTTCAAACTATCGCTTCGCAAAGTTTCAGCCTTGACCAATCAGGTTCCCGTTGTCACCTTTCCCCTTTAGCTTCAACCCACCGGGAATTTGGGTTGGTTGGTGATGAGGGTGTTTGAACTCATGAGACCTGACGGAGATTTAGAATTTCAGGCTCAACACCTGCGTCAAACGCAGGAGGTTATCCAGTTGGTGGATAAACAACTGGCTGGGGGTGACAAGGCCCATGGCTAACACCCCAAAATCACCCCGCCCTGCGGTTTTCCTCGACCGGGACGGTGCCCTCATCGAGGAAGCCCATTATCTCAGCAAGGTCGAACAGGTGCGCCTGCTGCCAGGCGTGGTAGACGGCTTGAGGTTGCTCGAGCGTGCCGGTTTTGTCTTGGTCGTTGTCACCAATCAGGCGGGTGTGGCTCGAGGCTATTTCCCCGAAAGTCAGGTCGGTGTCATTCACCGCCATCTTGAGGATGAATTCGCCCGCCGCGGCGTGGCAATCAGCTCTTGGAAATTCTGCCCTCACCACCCCACCGAGGGAGAAGGCAACTATAAGGTCGCTTGCGATTGCCGCAAACCATCACCCGGCATGCTGCTACAAGCGGCAAAAGAATTGAATCTCGATCTGCCCCGCAGTTTCATGCTCGGTGACAAGCGCAGTGACCTCGAGGCAGGTTCCCGGGCCGGTTGCAGAACCGTTTTGGTTCGTACAGGCCATGGTGCCGAAGAGGAACCAGGCATACTGCCCGGCCTGACCGGTTTTTTGGGCGCCTCCGATAGCCTGACCGATGCCGCCCGACTCATCCTTCGAGCCGCTGAACGCGATGCGCCTACCCTAAATCACCTGCGAGCTCTGGCCTGAAAAGTCATCTTCGGAGCGGCACTGGCCATGGCAGAAAAAACAGAAGTGGCAATTATTGGCGGCGGCATTGTCGGCCTAGCTACCGCTCTTTCTTTGGTTCAAGCAGGCTGCACCCAAGTCACCGTGCTCGAATCCGAGGACTCTGTCGCCAAACACCAAACCGGCAACAACAGCGGCGTGATCCATTCCGGCCTCTATTACAAACCAGCAAGTGAAAAAGCCCGCACCTGCGCTGAAGGGCGCGACTTACTCTACCGGTTCTGCGCCGACCATGGTGTCGCATACGAAAAGTGTGGCAAGGTCGTTGTCGCACTCGATGAATCCCAAATACCGGCGCTGAACGAACTCGAACGACGCGGCATCGCCAACGGCCTCGATGGAATCAAGCGCCTCGATGGTGCTGCCCTCCTCGAATACGAACCCCATGTTGCCGGAATCGCCGGCCTTTTTGTCCCTCAGACTGGCATCGTTGATTACAAAGGCGTCTGCCGTGCGATGGCTCGCCTCATCGAATACCTGGGCGGCACCATCCGCTTCAACAGCCGCCTACTCCATGTTAAAAACAAAGGGCCTTCACTACTGCTCCAAACCAAATCAGGCGATCTCCAAGCCAACTATTTGGTCAATTGTGCCGGCCTGCAATCAGACCGCGTCGCCTGGCTATGCGGGGTCGATCCGGGCGTGCGCATTGTCCCCTTCAGAGGCGAATATTACGACCTCACCCCCGATGCTCACCATCTGGTCAAAAACCTCATCTACCCTGTGCCCGATCCCCGCTTTCCATTCCTTGGCGTCCATTTCACCCGCATGGCATTAGGAGGCGTGGAGGCAGGACCCAATGCGGTACTGGCCTTCAAGCGCGAAGGTTACAAATTCCTCGACATCTCCATCACCGACATGGCTGCCACACTCACCTGGCCCGGCTTCTGGAAAATGGCTTGGCGGCACTGGGGCATGGCAATGGGTGAATACCATCGCAGCTTGTCAAAACATGCCTTTCACAAAGCTCTGGCAAAGTTGGTCCCCGAATTGAAAATCGACCAAATCCAGCGCTCGGGGGCCGGTGTCCGCGCCCAGGCAATGGACCGCTCAGGAAAACTTCTCGACGATTTCCACATTGTCGGCGCACCCAGGCAAATTCATGTCCTAAACGCCCCTTCCCCAGCGGCTACCGCTTGCCTCTCCATAGGCGCCACCATCGCCCGCAAAGCCAAGCAGGAATTCGACCTCAAACTCCGCCTTCCCAATTAGCCAACCCACCTGCCATGGCCCACCTGCTGGCAGTTAAACTACAATACTTTGGGCAATTTAACTGTGGGCAGGAGAGTTGGTTTCAGGCATGCAAGGCACAGAAGAAGATTTAATACACCTTGCCGCCGTCAGGCCCGATGACCCAATGCCCCGGCTTGTCTTCGCCGATTGGTGCGAGGAACGCGATGCCGAGCGTGCCGAGTTTGTGCGCCTCGCCTGCCAAGCTGAACCCGCTGACAAACCACGGATTGAAGAGCTTCTCCGTTCCAGGGGAAAAGACTGGGCAGGCGACCTGCGCGGCCATGCCCATGCTTGGCATTTCCACCAAGGGCTTATCACCCTGGTAGAGGGAGACGAAAACCTCCTTGCCCCCACTGCCCGAACCACTTGGCAAAAAAACCCGGTCCAACACCTGAGGCTGCATCTCCCTGCGGGTAGCCGCATGCCCGATTCACCCCACTGGCCTTCCCAACTCAAAAGGCTCGATATCACCGGCAATGATGGTGTCGCCCGCGCCTGGCTTCCACGCCTTCATGGCTCGCTCCCATCCTGCACTCGCCACCTCAGCCTCGAGCGCTGCGGAATCGATACCGAATCCACCCGTCAGGCAGACCGTGCCGGCCTATTCTCACCCCTGATTAATCTGGAATTCCGCGACAACCGCATGTTTGGCGATAACGCCCTTCGCGCTCTGGCCCGGTCCGCCGCCAAGAACCTCCGCTCCCTCACCCTGCACCACGCAAACATCACACCTGTTGCACTGGGCGAACTTCTGGCCGATGCCCCCTTCCCAATGCTGGAAGAATTGTGCGTGGCACTGCCTGCCGCTTTTCCAGCAGGCCCGGCACTTCAGGCCCTTTCCGCCAATTTCCAAGCGGGCCCATGGAGCAACCAACTCACCCGCCTCGAATTGGCCGGGCTGCCCTTGGGGGTGGAAGGCTACATGGGTTTGGCCCTTAACCGGGCTCTCAATTTGCAACGCCTGGGCGCCTCTCAAGGGCGGGTGGCCACCGAAGGCCAACACCTGCTTCAAGGAGGCCCGGGAATCGAATCAGTCCGCGCCCTGAACTTGTCCGGCAACGAACTTGAAAACCAGCATGTGCAACTGTTGGCCCGGTCCCAACATTGGTCTGCGCTCGAAGAACTGAACCTAAGCCGCAACCGCCTTTCTGACCTTGCCATCAATTCTCTCCTCGAGGATGGCCCCATCGGCCGACAACTCACCCGGCTCGACCTTGCACGCAATCGCGTTGGCGGACCAGGCCTAATGGCCTTGGCAAACTGTCAAAATTTGCGTTTTTTGGGCATGGGGGGCAACTATCTCGGCCCTGAGGCAATTGAAACCCTATGGGCCGAGGGCACCCTGCCTCTGCTCGAGGAAATCGATTTCAGCGCATCACCCTTAGAGGAAAAAATCCTCCGCTTGCTGCGCACCCAAGCCAAGCCTGCCATGAAAACCTTGGCACTAAGCGATCACGCTGCGGGCATGATGGTCAGCAAGGCATGCCCAGCCCTGCAAGGCTTGTTGCACATGCGCATTTTGGGCAAATCAGACTGGCACCTGGCACGGCAAATTTTTGCCCGCACGGGCGCAATAGACCTCGAATTCATCGACGAGGGCCGCGCATGGCGCCGTAACCGCCATGCGATGGAAATGCCACTCAGGGCTTCGGTATGAAGTTAAGTGTGTAATAAGCCTGCGGGTGCAAGATCTTGCGCCCGCCTTTTGAAAGAACACCGGGGCAGGTGAGATCATGCAGATGACCAACTTGTAATCCGTCCACTACCAAGCGAACACTCTTCCCATCAGCCGAAACCGTGGCGCTTTTCACCTTGGCGGTCGTGGCATCGACCTCAGGGCTCCCATAATCCGCCCGATAGATATAGGTGAAAGTCTTCAGACTATAGTTTTCAGGCTTGCCGGCCGTTTCAGCATCAACCGGCTCCGTGAAAGTCAGCTCAAAACCGTCATGCTTGGCTCGCATCTCGTGAATCTCAAAAGGAACCTTCCCAGTCCATGCCAGCCTTTCCACCGAGAAAGGCTTCGGCCCTTTCGAACCCCAACCGCGGTTGGTCCCACCCACAAACATCGACCCGTCTTTCCCCTGGCGCACAGGCACAACACCTGAGCCAAACCCTTCCTTGAACGGAAAACAGGCACCCTGGTAGTAACCGTTCACCTTTTCCAGGCACACCCGCATCAAGGTGCTGGCTGTCTGGTCACCCACAAAAAGCTGCCCTTTGAATGGGCCAAATGTGCCTTCTGATGAATCCACCTCAATGCCGCTCGCACTCTGCCCCATCTTGCCATAAGGGAACATCACCGCCGTGGGAACTAATTCCGGAATCTTGGCATATTCCGCCATCATGCGGCTGTTCGTTTTAGGCTCCACCGGCTTCTTGCCCAAATATTTCGCTTCAGGGTCGTCATACCACTTGAAGCCGCCAGGATGACCAACAAAACCACCCTCTTTCATATGCTTCAATCCGCAGGTCCCGTTCCATGGCCCTTGGTTGTCGGTGTAGAAAACATCCCCCTCTGTATTGAACCCCACACCGCCCGGCGATCTCACACCCGAAGTGGTGGGCACAAATTTCCCCTCGGGAGTGATCTTTCCGCCCCATCCCCGAAACTTGCTGTCTGATCCAAAAGATCCGGTCAGGCAAAGCGCCACCCAGATATTGCCCTTCTTGTCAAAGCGCGATCCCAAGGCGTATTCGTGGTAATCACCATTGATATCCCAGCCAGCATCTACCACCTCAAACAAATCCGCCTTGCCATCGCCGTCGGTGTCTTTAATCCGGCTCACATCAGGCCGCTGCGTCACATACAGCCACCCGTCCTTCCATCCCAGCCCCAGCACCTCATGTAAACCATGGGCAAACCGCGTGAACTTCGCGTTTTTCGGCTCCGGATCATACGCGTTTTCAATCATCCAAATCTCGCCACGGCGCGTCGAAACCGCAACCCGGCCATCTGGCAACAACTCAAAGGCGCCAGCCTCCAGCACCTGACCAGCCGGGGTGATGTAAGGGAGTATCTGGTAAAAATCAGATTCCTTCTCAAACTTCGGTTCCATCTTGGCCGAACTTTCGCCCTTGCTCCCTGCCCCCTTCTTGTCCGACGCCTTGTCACTCGGTGGCTGTGCCAAAGTCGCCACACTCGCAAGCGTCATACCCAAAAAAGCTGCCAAGGCACCGCGCGTCCAAACTCCCCAACCATTCAAACTTCGCATCGTTCTCTCCCCGCCTTTTTTTTCATCTTCAATCTGCGTGCTGTTCTGCGATGACTAACCCAATTACCAGACATACTCAATCGAGGTTGCCCCTTCCGCCAAGGGCAACAATAATTCCCTCCGCTCGTTCTCGCCACGCTCGATCAGGCCCTTGGCCCTTATCCCCAATCCGTCCAACTCGTAGCTCCCATCCGCCTTCTTTTCCAGCTTGCCAACGGCAACCCTCAAATAAAGCCCAGACTCACCCTTCGTTGTCACTACCCGAGTTAAGCCCTTTTTCGCCCCCGAAAGCGGGGTGAATCCGTCTTCCACTGCCGTTTTCCCGTCCCCGTAAAAGAACACCGGCCTACCCTTTTCCGCCAACCGGTAACCGCCAAATTTCCAACCCGCCTCCCGGGCCGTTTGCGTCGGCCAAGCTTCTTTTGCATCTTTCAGCCGGGCCAGACCTACCCCCTTGGCTAACGGCACAATCGCTTCTCCAAGCGGCCCTTCAAAACCAACACCCCGGTCGGTCCAATGCTTGGCTGCATCCATGAAGGCGTCCTGCCACAGCAGGGCCAAACGCAATTCATTGGCATCGAATGCCAGATTCACCTTCTCCGGATACCCAACCCCAATCGCGCGCGCGCCCGCTCCCTCAATGAAGTTACGGTAAATGATCGGGTCGCCAACTGGTGTCAGCGCCAACGATTGCTTCTGCAGGCCAAGAGGCAAACGAGCCTTGGGGCCATCCGACAAATAAACCCACATCGCCTCTATTTGCTGGCTAGCCGTGCCATCGAGCACATCATCCAAGATGCTTTTGCCATCCCTAAATGCGGTTGGCATGCGGGTGCCAGGGCGAATCTCCTGCGGCCGGTCCACATAGGCGTGGAACCAGTCCCGCTCAAGCCGAACAGGCATCAGTGTCATGTCAATACCCTGAACCCCTTCCGCACGATTCCCCTGAAAAGTGTGGCACTTGATGCAACCAAAAGCCGTTGCACCCGTCAAAAACCGCCCCGTTGATTTCACCTTCGCCACTGATTCTTTTTCCAAAACCACAGGCACAGCGGGCAACTTGTCAGCCTTCTTCAGCTCCGCCACCAAATGGCTGGCAGCTTTGCCAAACCCGGGCATGCGGGTCAGCATGTAAGGCCTGTCCTTGGCACCTTCCGCCAAAATTTTCTCTAGGTAAGGAGCCCGCAACTTGGCCCCGGTCAGATACAGCAGCGGGGGCACACGCGCCTCGTCACCCATTTCCGGCTGGGTGGTTTTGAAAAGCGTGTTAAACTCCTCGATGGGTCCACCTTCCTTGCCCCTTTGATGGCATGCCAGGCAATTCAAGGTGACCATGGTTTCGCGAATGCGCCCCTCGGCGTCGGAGGGGCCCTTGGGGCTGGCAAGGGCGGTCTCCAGCGCTTTTTTCTGAACCTGGGTCAGACTATAGTTCGGCAGCCAGTCCGCCGGCTTCTCCGCCAGGCAGCCTCCAGCCTTGACCTCGCCTATCGGCTTGGCCAGGTTCGCTGCCAATTGCGAGACAACATCCTTCCCACCTTCGTTCATCCGATGGCAGTTGGCACAACCGAGGTTGGCGAAGAGCTTCCTACCCTTGAAAACCTTCGCCTCGTCGACAACCAAAGTATCCGGATCATTGGGATCCTTGGCGTCGCGGGCGGCCTTCAAAGCGGCCTCGCTTTCCACCAGGACGGTCTCAAGAGCCAGGCTTCCCATCCCTCCACCACGGACTTCCGCCTCCAGCTCCCATTCGCCGCCGCCCTGAAAATAGTGAACCTCCACGGCATGAATTCCCGCGGAGAGTTGCACCTGCCCGGAAGCCGACTGCTTGGGATGGACGCCGTCCACAGCAACCACCTTTTGGCCATTCACCCAAATGGCGGAACCATCGTCACTGGCCACGGTGAAGGTGTAGCGTCCCGGCTTCTCTGCTTGAAACACCCCGGTGAATCGCATGGCAAAATTGTTTTTGCGGGTGGCCACTCCCAGGTCCAGACCTTTGCAGGTGCCGGACTTGGCCGGGGTCAGCTTGCTGAAATCAGGCAGTTTGTCCCATTCACCCTCGTAGTAGTCGAACCGGATGGGCAGCGCGCCGCCTACCCCTGAAATTTTCTGCTCACCCAGCAGGTAATTGGCCACTTCGCGCGGTTGGTTTCCGGTCAGCAGGGTGGGCATGCGCCCCCCCGGACGAATTTCATGGGGATTTGCCAGAAAAGCTGACAGCGCATTCAGGCTGTATTTGGCCGCCAGGTCCGGCAAAGGCACACCCCCCGCCGGCAACTGTGTTTGTTTCCTGTTGGCATCCAATTTCCCGTGACAGGAGGCGCAGCCAAGGTTCTCGTAATGAGCCTTGCCCTGCGATCCCGCCTTGGCATCTATCGTCGAATGTTTGGGCTTGCCGGTCGTGGCGAGGTAGTGCACCAACAGATCAACCTTCTCGGCGCTGTCGGAACCTCCCAACAGGTGCGGCATGGTGGTGCCTGGCTTCACAGCCTGGGGATCGGCCAGGTACTTTTTCAGCCAGCTCACCCGCACACGCGAACCGACCTGGCTCAGGTCGGGCCCGGTTTTGGCACCCGTGACAGGGGCATCAGGCATGGCATGGCAACGAACGCAATTCAATTCGGTGAGCAGGATGCGGCCTCCCTTGGC
The DNA here is from genome assembly GCA_903912515.1 of uncultured Planctomycetaceae bacterium. GTDB lineage: Bacteria > Planctomycetota > Planctomycetia > Gemmatales > Gemmataceae > UBA6894. Next base: position 4,787 of record CAIWHS010000114.1, on the reverse strand, counting down.
AGGATCCTCCCCTTTGCCATGGAACCGGTCAAAACCGGCAACAACCGGAGGCGCCGCCTTCAAAGAAACACAAAGCAAAGGAGCGGCCAACAGTGCCGCAATACTGAAAAAACGCATAAAACAACCCCGCGTTTAAAAATGCGATAATTACGAAAAAGGCCTGAAGGGGCCCTAGGCAGGAAATCATCAATTAGATAGCAGCATACAGCCTGCTGCTTATCATTCAAGCAAGCCCAACCTGAATTTCGTCTAATCACGTCCTCGAAAACAAATCGATGCTATCTCTCCCGAAATTTCCTAAACAAAAACTAATGCGCTTCAGCAATGCCTCGTAAACCGTCTTGGAGTTGCAATTATGTCACGCAGCCACTACTTCCTCATGGCTTTATGGTTATTGCTGCCCTACAAGCCAGCCTTTGGTCAGGCAGACCCATCCAAACTCACCATTGACCGTATTTTTAACTCCGGCGATTTTAAAGCCGGCTTCGAGCGTTCCCCTCGCTGGTTCGATGCCTCCACCGCCACCCAGTTGGAACCCAGCGAATCCATCAAGGGCTTCCACAACCTCATCCGCTTCAACCCTGTTACTGGTGAAAAGACCACCCTCGTCCCTGCTGAGAAACTCATACCGGAAAATGCCAAAAACCCACTCCGCGTTTCCAACTACAGCTTTTCCAAAGACCAATCCTCACTTCTACTCTTCACCAACACGGTAAAGGTCTGGCGTCAAGAAACCCGCGGCGATTACTGGCTACTTCATTTACCCACAAGCAAACTCACCCGACTGGGTGGCGATGCCAAACCATCGACCCTGCAATTCGCAAAATTCTCACCCGATGGCAAAAACATTGGCTATGTCCGCGACAATAATCTGTGGGTTGAATCCCCCCTAAACAATATTCCACCGTTAAAACTCACCACCGATGGCAAGGTGGGCGGTGACGATGAAATCATCAATGGAACCTTCGACTGGGTCTATGAAGAAGAGTTCGACTGCCGCGACGGTTGGCGCTGGAACCCAAATGGCACTTCAATCGCCTACTGGCAACTCAACACCCTGGGCGTGCCCCGCTTCACCTTGGTGGATCAAACCGCCGGTAAATACCAAAAACTCACCACCTTCCCCTACCCAAAAACCGGTGAACAAAACTCCCTCTGCCGCATAGGCGTGGTACCCACCACGGGTGGCCCCACTACCTGGCTCCAAACCCCGGGCGACACCCGCACAGATGGCTACATACCCCGTATGGAATGGGTCAAAACCGGCAAGCAAGTCATTCTCACCCACCTCAACCGGCTGCAAAACACCTGCCAGGTCATGCTGGCCGATCCCCTGTCAGGGTCGGTCAAAACGGTTTTTACCGACAAAGACGACGCCTGGGTCGACGCCGCCGACGAGTCGATGGAATTCCTCGAAGATGGCATTCACTTCTGCTGGATCAGCGAGCGCGACGGATGGCGCCACCTCTACCTCATCAATTCCCAAAGCGGTGAAACCCGCCAGATCACCCGTGGAAATTTTGATGCCAAAGCCATCTTGAAAGTCGATGAAAAATCCGACTATGTCTATTTCACAGCGTCCCCAGGCCGCCCCACCGAGCAATACCTGTACCGTATGCCCCTAAACCCGCCCCAGGGCTTCGTTTCACCCAAACGAATCACTCCCCAAAACCAAACCGGCTGGAATGATTATGTACTCAATGAAAATGGCAACCAGGCCGTTTGGACACACTCCCAATTTGGCGAGCCCCCCTCGTCTGCACTGGTCGATGTCAATAGCCACAACCTCCTCAAAGTTGTCAACGACAACTCTAAATTGAAAGAAACATTGGCCAAAGTGGCCCATTCACCGGTCGAATGGTTCCAGGTCGATATCGGTGATGGCTTTACCATGGACGGTTGGCTGATCAAGCCCCCCAATTTCGATCCCGCCAAAAAATACCCCATTTTGTTCCATGTTTATGGCGAACCCGCAGGACAGACTGTTGCCGACAAATGGGGCGGAAACAACTACCTTTGGCACCTGTACCTGGCTCAACAGGGTTACATGGTGGCAAGCATGGATAATCGAGGCACAAAAACCCCTAAAGGCCGCGCCTGGCGCAAAAGTGTATACCGAAAAATTGGAGTCCATGCCTCGGCCGATCAAGCCAAGGGCGCGCGCGATCTGCTAAAACGCCCCTACATTGATCCCAAGCGGGTGGCCGTTTGGGGCTGGAGCGGCGGCGGCTCGATGACCCTGAACCTACTCTTCCGCTTCCCAGAAATCTACAACACCGGCATGTCTGTGGCCCCGGTGCCTGATATGACCCTTTACGACACTATTTACCAAGAACGATACATGGGCCTGCCAAGCCCCAACAGCACTGACTACAAGGCCGGATCTCCAATCACCCATGCCGCCAAACTTAATGGCAACCTGCTGCTGGTCCATGGCACAGGCGACGACAATGTCCACTACCAAGGCGTTGAAAAACTGATGGAGATCCTGATCGCTGAAAACAAAACCTTCTCACTGATGGCCTACCCCAACCGTTCCCATTCCATCAACGAAGGAAAGGGTACTAGCCGGCACCTCTACTCCCTGCTCAGCCGTTTTCTGATGGAAAAAATGCCACCCGGTTAAGCGAACGCCTCTCTCCAGATTGGCCTACGAACTAATCAAGGACTTTCCGGCAGAACCTGGCCCTGACTGTTAAAAAACCGGTCCACATGAGGTCCTTTTTTCGCCAGAACATCCCGCATGGCCAACTCGGGGCTGCCAGCCCACGCCGTCTTGAAGCTCATAGGAACATCCACCAGTGTGCCCCATTTCCTGTCCCGGCTGGGCACCAGCAGGTAGTTTGCGTCCTCCATGCCGCCGTTCCCGGTGGAGGCGGGCCCAAAAGGGCAACGATAAATCTTGGGTTTGGCCAGAAACGCCTGGGGAGCTGAAGCGAGCGGCGTGTCGGGTGTCAGGGCGGAATACAAATTCCCCTGTTCCAAAAACGGCAGCAGCTCTATCGCCCACCCACCAATCCTGCCGGTCTTGGCCGGCAGGGGTATCCGCTTGTTCACATCACGGTATTCCGATAGGGCCAAGCCCATTTGGCGCAGGTTGTTCATGCACACCGCGTCATTGGCGCGGCGGTAGGCGCGCCCCATCGCCGGCAGCATCATGGCCGTTAGCGTGCCAATGATGGCCAGGACAATTAACAACTCCAAAAGAGTCAAACCCGCGCGAACCTGCCTCACGGCAGGTTGACCATTTCGCCCCCCGCGCGGGTGATCAGCGGCATCCACTGGTCTGCCGTGTAGGAGCGTTGCACCCGCTTTACCGCCCCGTCCGCCATCAAAACATTCACTGTTTGCTGAGTCCCCAGCCCCAGCTTAGGGAATGCATAACCCTGACCGATAAACAGCTCATCTGGTTTTGTCCACTCCACAGCCTCGGTAGCCTCGGCTACAATCGCTGTATGCGATGTTCCATCGGTAAAATCTCCAAGGCGCACTTTTTTTGTCAGTTCCAAAGCGCAACCAGAGCCCACAAAAGCCCTCATGCAGGTGCGAAAATTCGCCTCATTGCCAAACTGTTTGGGCATCAACGGCAACAGCGTCAGGTTGTGCGGGCTGTCCCATGGCTCATCCAGCTTGAATTGCTTGTAGAGATTACCCTGCTCGAGGCCCGGTAAAATAGCTACGCGCCAACTTAATAGCGGCTTGCCACTTGCATCGCAAATCGCCCCCATCGGAAACGATTGGCCATCACTCTCGGTATTTAACAGCGCCAATCCCACTTGTTTCAGCTCGGCCTGGCCAACACCCCGTTGGGCTGCATTTCGCACTGCTTGCACCGTGCCGCCTGAACCGCCCGAAGATGCGCCGGAGACAAACCCGCCTCCCGGACCGGGTCGCGGAGCCGAAGAGGAGGAACCAGAAGGGGCCCCCCCGGCGGGGGGCTTCACTGCACCCGGAACAAACCCGCCAGACGAAGGCCTGCCAGGTTGCCCACCACCTTGGGCCGCCGGCAACACTGATTTGATCCGGGTCCCCTTGAGACTTAAGGATTGCTTCACAGTATTGCCTTCCTGAACTGGCTTGAGTTGGCCCAAGAGGTCGTTGGCCAACCCCAAAGCCTTGCCCTGTTGCCCCAAAGCCACCGAGGCGGCGGTGATGGCGGCCTTGTTTTGGAAGGTATTCAACTCCCCCGCTCCTTTTTTGGCGGCAGCCAGGGCCTCTTTAGCTTTTGCGTCATCGGCAAAAGCTGCAGTCACGGTAAGGGCGAGATCCTCGGTGGCTTTTCCCAGCAAAGTCACTCCCTGCAGGTTATCCAGTAACGGCTTCAGATACGCGTACTTGGGCGGCAGCCCAGCGGAAGGATTTTGCGCGGGCAAGCCAGGCACTTCCTTGGCGCTCACAAAAATGAGGTGATTTTCCGCATCGGCTAACAAACTCTTCACCTTGGTGACCTGGGTATTGGCGGATCCAGTAGGCAGGTTCAGGAATTTATCCAACCCGGCAGAAGTAGCCACCAAGGCGGCCTTGCCACCGGGACATAGGTGGGCCTTCATCCCTTCACCTAAGTCAAAAGTCGCCCCCGGGGCGTTGGCGGCTGACCCACCCTTGGTCATACCCTTGGGAGGGTTGGTTGCCCAATCTTGACTGACATTGAACGAAACCACAAAACCCATGAAATCCGGTATTTCACCCCCGGCCATACCAGGGCCGCCCATACCTGGGCCACCCATGCCAGGGCCGCCCATACCAGGACCGCCCATACCAGGACCACCCATGCCAGGACCACCCAT
>CAIWHS010000113.1 GCA_903912515.1 uncultured Planctomycetaceae bacterium | reverse complement strand
TATGATTCAGCAAGATTTGTTTCAGCAAAAATGATTTTGGATTTAATTGGCAAAAGGTTTGGCGAGGTCCATTCAACTATTGCTGATTCGAAATCTTCGCCGGCTAAATATTATAAAATTGCCACTGGATTGGTCGGTATTATTGCAAGTGTGAGTGAACCATTTTGTGCCATGTGTGACCGATTGCGTTTGACTGCTGATGGAAAAATTAGATCATGCTTATTTTCCTTAGATGAGATCGATATCATGCCATTAATACGTGGTGTGGAATGGAAGAATGATTCCATTATTAATGCTATTTCCGAGTCAGTTTGGTCCAAAAAAAGTGGCCATGGCATGCATGATGCAAGTTTTCGTAAACCACCTAGGACTATGCATGCAATTGGTGGCTAGGAAATGGCCTATTAGGCAAATGGACGTACTATTCCGGTTGGCCTGAAAACAAATCGGGATTATCCGCTTCGGTTGGATAATTGGCAGGAGGTGCATTTCCAGTGATTGCCCACCCTTTTGCAGTGGCAACTCTGCCTCGCGGTGTACGAATGATGAATTTTTCGCGAAGCATGTAAGGTTCGATTTCATCTGCAAGTGTGTCCGTTGGAATATTCATGGTTGCGGCGATTGCTTCCACTCCAGTGGGCCCACCCATGAAAACCCCGCAAAGTGTTTCAAGATAACGCCTGTCTTGTTTGTCCAGACCGTTAATGTCTATTTCGGCAATGTCCAAAGCTTTTTGTGCTGCTTCCAAGGTGATTCGGCCGTCCAATTCGCTTGCTGAATATTGGCGCGCCCACCATAGCCGGGAATTTGCAATTCGGGGTGTTCCCCTGCTTCGGCGAGCGATTTCTAGAGCCGCCAAAGGGGCGAGGTGTGTTTCAAGTTTTCGTGCATTTGCCGAGACAATAATTGCTAAATCTTCAACGGAATAAAAATCAAGATGCTCATGCATCTTGAATCGGTCCCGCATAGGGTTGGATAGCATGCCACTGCGGGTAGTTGCGCCAATCAAGGTGAATCTTTTTAAACGCATAGAAACCGTTCTAGCCCCTAGGCCTTCTCCAAGAACGATATCCAAACGGAAATCTTCCATAGCTGGGTAAATGAATTCTTCAACCGTTCGTGGCATCCGGTGTATTTCATCTATAAATAAAATGGATCCTTCTTCAGCATTGGTGAGGAAGGGGATTAGGTCGGCCGGGCGAGTGAGTGCAGGACCGGATGTAATTTGTAGGGTGGTTCCCAATTCGTTTGGCAATACATTTGCGAAAGTGGTTTTTCCCAAGCCTGGCGGGCCATCCAACAGAATGTGTGGCAGCGGCTCTTTTAGTTTACGGCAGGCGTTTACAGCTATGGTAAGTCTGTGAATTACCGATTTTTGTCCAATCACATCTGCGAATAATTTTGGACGAAGTGCCGAATCGTGAGGTTGTTCACCTGTTGGTGATTGGGCTTCAGAGACCTTTCCCGTTTCTTGCTTGCCACTTTGGAACTTCGCTTCCCTGGCCATGAGATTCTCCGGCTGTACATGCAGTTCTTATGTGAACTATTAGTTACGTCCAAATACAGCTTGGATGATGGTGGGTAGGTCTTTAAGCTCAGGGTTTTGTGCCATGACTTTTTCCAACCTTTCCAGAGCTTCGTTGGATGAAAGCCCTAAGCCTAACAATGCATTGTAAGCATCGTTATGCAGGGTTGAATTACCTGCTTGCATAGACACACCATGGGCGGGATCCATGTTTCCCCCCTCTGAAATACAGAAGGGGCCGACGCTTCTGTGCAGTTGGGCTATGATGTTTTCCGCCGTTTGTTTCCCGATCCCGGGAAGCTTGGAAAGCCAACCGTTATCTTTACGGGCTATTGCTTTAGCTACTTCCAAGGGCGGTTGAGTGAGCGCCTTAAGTGCCTTCTTGGGGCCAATTTTATTTACAGTACAAAAAAGGCTAAAAAAACTAAGTTCATGTTCGGAAATGAACCCGATAATTCTGGGGATCATGTGGCTAGCCCCCTGGCCACCTTCAATATATTGTTCAGTGCACAGGGAAATTTCAGTTCCTATCAAATCCTGTAATTTCCTTCTTACAAATTCCGGGATAAGAACTTGATATTCAAACCCTCCAATAAGAATTCGCGCTTCTGTTTCCATAACCCTGACAAGTTTTCCGCGAATGCCAGTAATCATTCTGGAATTCCTCCCGATAATATAATTTCTCGATGAAGACAAAATGCCACGGCCATGGCATCTGCAACGTCAGGCGGGTCTGGAATTGTATTCAATTGCAATTCAAGCATGATTGCTCGTTGAACCTGCTCTTTGTTGGATCTTCCACTGCCGGTGAGAGTGCGTTTCACTTTTGTTGGCAAATAACTGGACACCGGAATTTTTTTTCTAGCCGCTGCGAGAAAAAGAACGCCTCGGGCATGTCCCATGGTTATCGCAGTTTTTGGGTGGCCGTAATGGGAAAAAAGCTGCTCCACGGCCATTTTGCAAGGAGCAAATTGATCGATAATTTCCTCGAGACCGACAAACAAATCAAGCAAACGCGCTGGGAGGAGTTCACTACGCTTTGTTGTCAATGTGCCTGCTTCAAGCACGCGGATATGGGTTCTGGATGATTCCAAGACGGCGTACCCGGTTGTTTCCAAACCAGGGTCAATCCCAAGTATTATTCTTGGGGTTTGTTCATTCGATTCGGTATCCGGTGCCATCCGGGCGATCCTCCAAGGAGATTCCTAAAGAGGTTAACCGGGTGCGGATGAGGTCCGCTGTTGGATAGTTCTTTTCTTTCCTTGCAAGAGCGCGCAATTCAATCACTAATCCCATCAAGCCTTCCACCAAACCATTGGTTTCATCCGGGTTTTTGGTTTGGGTATTTGGACTGAGGATTCCCAAAATTCCTGATAATTCCCTTAAAATGGAAACACCATCGATTAGAATATTTAGTTGCGGAGTGGAACTTTTATCTTTCTCCAGTTTATGTGTTTCAATCCAGCGATTGAGGTGAGTTACCAAATCGAACAACACCGACAGCGCAGATCCGGTGTTGAAATCGTCGGACATGGCTTCAATAAACCTGGTCCGAATGGCAGCCAATTCTTCGTTATCAGAATTCCCTTGATTCCAAATGGGAATTGCAGTCACTGGGGCATTGGTGATCCTACCTACCCGTTCGTAAAAACGCTGAAAAGTTTCGAGGCTACGCCCCACTTCAATCAAGCGATTTTCGCTAAATTCAATAGGGCTCCTGTAATGGGAACTGAGAATTAAGGCACGAAGGGTTTCTGCAGGATATTTTTTTAGCAATTCACTTACAACGATCTCGTTTCCTTCGCTTTTTGACATTTTTTTTTCGCCAGTTTTCATAAGGCCGTTGTGCAGCCAAAAACGAGCGAAAGGTTTTCCCGAGAATGATTCTGATTGGGCGAGCTCATTCTCATGGTGCGGGAATTGGAGATCCAGTCCGCCACCATGAATGTCAATAGTTTCACCAAGCCAACGCATGCTCATTGCAGAGCATTCGATATGCCAGCCAGGCCTTCCCGGCCCCCATGAGGATTCCCAAAACGGTTCACCCGGTTTGGCTCCTTTCCAAAGAGCAAAGTCACCCGGGTTCCGTTTTTTGTCATTCAATTCGATCCGAGCACCGGCCTCCAACTGTTCAGGATCGCGGTTACAAAGTTTGCCATAGTCTTGGTCTGAAGAAACATCAAAATAAACATCGCCTGCCGAAGCGTAGGCGTGGCTATCGGATATCAGTTTTGAAATCATGGCCAAGATTTCGGGAATGTGTTCGGTGGCTTTGGGGAAGCGGTCAATGCTTTCAATACCCAAGGCTTTCAAGCATTGAAAGTAGTCCCCTGTGATTTCATCCGCCAGTTGTTTAACAGTGATTTTTCTTTTAGCAGCTTCAACTATAAGTTTGTCATCAATATCTGTAATATTGACAATAAGCGTGGCTTGGTACCCCTGATGCCCAAGAAATCTTTTGATAGTGTCGAATATAATAGGGCCAACCAAGTGTCCAACATGGCTTGGTTTATAAACAGTTGGCCCACAGACATACATGGTTACCTTGCCGGGTATGGCTGTTTCAAAGTCTTCCTTGCGGCGTGTTAGTGTGTTGTATACTCGGATTTTATTTTGCATGCTGCTTCTCCGATTTCAGACGGACCTGTTTCAAGTTTGATTGGTTTAAAAAGTTAGTCAGGTTGGTCGGGAAGGGCGTTGAATCATCACCACTATCTGGCATTCCATGGCGTCACCGAGGCCCACAGTTCCAACTTTTTCACCAGTTTTGGCTTTAATGTTCACGCAGTCGGGAGATATTTCCAAAAGATTGGCCAATGCATTTTTCATTTTTGTCTTGAATGGGGACAATTTCGGTTTTTCAGCGTGGATTACGACATCCACATTTCCAACTCGCCAGCCTTCTGCGGTGAGTTTATTGCATGCAGTGGTAACAAAGATGGAACTTGGCGCGCCTGCCCATTGGCTGTCTGTATCGGGGAAAAGTTCACCTATGTCACCCATTGCGGCCGCACCAAGGAGGGCGTCCGTCAAAGCATGAAGAACAATATCGGCATCGGAATGGCCCAGTAATCCAAAATCGTAAGGAATGACCAAGGAACCCAAAACAAGAGGCACACCTGGCACCAATCGATGGGTGTCATGTCCCAAGCCAACGCGGAATTCCAAATCATTGCCCGCCATCGGAAACCCTTCCTGGGTTACAGGTCGAATGGAGTGCCTACCACTAGATTTTCAAAACGCATGTATTGTTTCACATAGGTCAGGTCAATATTCCCAACAGGACCATTGCGTTGTTTTGCCACTAACACTTCCATGAGACCTTCGGCTTCCTGCGATTCATATCTGTCAGGGCGGTGTAGCATCAAAACCGTATCGGCATCTTGTTCGATGGATCCTGATTCCCGCAGATCAGACATCCTAGGGCGATGATCTTGGCGGTCTTCGGAAGAACGGTTCACTTGGGCGAGAGATACCACTGGAATCTGCAATTCGCGTGCAAGGGCTTTGAGTCGTCGGCTTATTTGAGCAACCTGTTCCTGGCGGGGGTCTCTTCTGTTTTCGGGTTCAATTAGCTGCAAATAATCGATAGCAACAAGACGAATGTTGTACTGTTTCTTTAGGCGGCGGGCGTTTGCCGCGATTCTTAACATGCTTTGCGTGGGAGAATCATCAATGAAAAGCGGGGCTTGGCTAAGCTCCCCACCAGCTTGAACTAAAAGATTCATTTCATCAGCTGATAGAGCACCTTTACGCAATTTGTGACTATCAACTCTGGCGTGGGCGCACATCAAGCGTTCGGCAATTTCAATTTTTGATTGTTCTAAACTGCTAAAAAGAACCCCAGCCCTAGATTCCAGAATTGCATGTCGAATGATGTTGAGAACAAAAGCTGTTTTCCCCACCGAGGGCCTGGCTGCAATAATTACCAATTCATTGTTGTGGAATCCTGATGTGATCGCATCCAAGGCGGTGAACCCAGTGGGGACGCTAGAGTTCGAGTGTTGTCCTTGGGTTCGGGCGTCAATTCTGTCGTAAGCTTCGCTGAGAGCTTCGCTCAGTGTCGAGAAGCTTTGTTTTATACCTTGCTCTGAAAGCTCCAGCATTTTGCCAACAGCCATGCCAAGCAATTCATCACTGGGCATCGATTGTTCAAAACAATCCTGCAGGATTTCATTGGATGTGTGAATGATATTGCGCTTAATGGCGCTATCCCGAACAAAACGGGCGTAATGCTTTGTATGCGCTTGGACCGGGGTAGATTCCCAAAGAACGGTAAGAAATGGATAACTACCAATGTCCTCAAGGAAACCGAGACGCCTTAATTCCTCTGCAAGAGTAACAAGATCTACGGGACGACCTTGGTCAAAAATTGCCAAGATTGCCCGATAAATCTTTTGATGAGCATCTGAGTAGAAATGTTCCGGCGAGACAGACTGCAGAATCTCCCCAATTGCCTCATTGTCACGCATGAGACCCCCAAGGAGGGCCTTTTCTGCTTCTTCACTACGGGGTAAGGCGTCGACCCTCATCGGGTCGGGGGAATTTTGCATTGCTCCTCACCGGACAATTTACCGACGGTCAGTGGCTGTAGCCTTTTCGACCGAAGGAACAACCATCACTTTTAGTTCGCAATCGATCTCGTGGCCTAAATTCAATTTAACTGCAAAAAGACCGGTTTCCTTGATTGGACCTTCTAGTTTCACCATGTCAGATTCAACAACCATACCCTTTTCTTTTAGGCCTTTGACAATCTCAATGGCACCAACCGAACCGTAAAGGGTGTTGTCGGCAGTGACACGGCTTTCAATGGTGATACCACTGAACCGGTTTATTTGGTCAGCCAATGCCTTCAAATCGGCAACACGGGCAAGTTGGCGCTTTTCTTGTTTAACTTTATAAATTTCCAAAAGCTTCAGATTGTGCTCAGTTGGAACCGTGGCAAGGCCGCGCGGCACAAGATAATTGTTGGCGTAACCAGGGCGCACTTCCACAACATCGCCTTGGCGACCGAGGAAGGTTACATCTTCGGTTAGGACAAGCTTGATATTGCCATTTTTGCCCTTCACCAGGTGGGCATGCTTGCTTCTGCTCATTGAACCAACTCCAAATGCCCGGCTACTTACTTGACAATTCAAGTTATTGGCCGGGTTGTGCCAATGTCGAGAAAAAATGTCCTAATTCAAGATCAGAATGGCAAGTCCGAGTCACTCATTGCGGAGCCGGCATCGCCGTCACCAAAACTTTGAGACCCGCCAGAAGGGTTGTCATACCCATCATCCTTTTGAAAACCAGCATTCCGATTGAAACCACCACCGGCCGGCTTCCCATCTTCGGAACGACCATCTAGAAGTTCCAAACGGTCCATGACGACTTTGATTTGAGATCTTTTCTCACCATTCTGGGCAGTCCATTGATCAAGAACCAAGTGGCCCTCGATAAAACACTGACTTCCCTTGCGGAGAAATTTCTCACATCGATCCGCCAAAGTACCGTTATCACCCCGATTAAAAGCTTCAACATTAAGAAAAACGGGTTCATCAACCCATTGGCCATCTTTCCGAGATCGGTTATTTACCGCAAACCCAAACTTTGCAACCTTGCCACCATTACTGAAAGCACGAGACTCAACATCCCGCGTCAGACGGCCTATGAAAATTACTTTGTTAAGGTTAGCCATGATTACCCTTCACAAATCTATTTTCTGGATCATGAGAGTTTGCGGTCGAACTCAGAATCAATCCACCACAGTGTACAAAATTATCCTTCGCGAACCTCAACCGGACGACGGCGACGGTTACGATCTGGCGCTGGATCGAACAGATCTTCATCTGGTGGCTCAGTGACAGTTTGAAGGGCTACAGCATTGGGATCACGGGCTACAGCAACCATGCTTTCAGCCAACTTTGGATCAATAACCAGGAACATGCTGCGAATAACAAACTCTTGCAATTTAAGGTCAGCTTCAATGGCCGTAATAGCCGATCCAACGGCTTTGAGAGACATAAGATAGTAAAGGGCCTTGCGTTGCTTTTTGACAGGGTAAGCGAGTCTACGCTCATCCCAAACGCGGTGGACAACAACCTCTCCGCCATGCTTGGTAACAATTTGAGCAAGGGTATCAGCAGCCTTGTTCAGATCTCCAGCCATTTTGCCGGTGTCTAGAAGAAACATTGCTTCGTAAGAACGCATCGCCATGCTCTGATCGCTCCATATATCGGGTTTAGTTTAGCTACTAATAGCTCTTCTTAACCCCAAACTACCAAACCTAAATAACTAGGAAAATTAATCTTTCCCGTCAGACCCGCTATTGAATTGGTTCATAACCACATTAATTCCACTGTTAAGCCACACTTGAACCGCTTGTCCAGCCAAAATAATTGAATCGGCAATTGCCGGACGTTCCGATGGACTGAACTTTCCAAGAACATGTGATGTCGCATCACCTTGTCGAGGATTTCCAACGCCCATTTTTAGCCTCGAATACTGTTCCCCAATGTAAGATTGAATATCCCGAAGGCCGTTGTTTCCACCATGGGACCCCTTGGCCCGTATTCTTATTTTTCCAGTCGGCAGGTTCAAGTCATCACAAACTACTAGAAGGTTATCTAAAGGAACTTTGTAAAACTGCATTACTTCAGTCACACATCGTCCACTTGAGTTCATAAAGGTTTGAGGTTTAACCATCAAAACTTTATCTAAACCGAATCGCAGTTCTGCAATCAGACCCCCCATCTTTTCCTGAAACGCAGTACCAGAGGAAGTAACAAAACAATCAATAACGGAAAAACCTATGTTATGCCTAGTTCCTTCGTACTGCCTTCCAGGGTTTCCCAAGCCAACCACGACTTTAAGCATGAACCACCGCTAACCCAATTATTCTTTAGTCTCTTCGGTCTTCTTTTTGGTCAAAACTTCTGGTTCCGGAGCAGAACCATCAGCAGGCTTAATTTCTTCTTCTCGCTTGGTAACAACATGGAGAACCACCAAGTCTGGATCGTTCAAAGCACGAATGCCAGGCGCTAGTTGAAGGTCTCGAACATGAATACTATCGCCAATTTGAAGTTCGCTGATATTTACAGCAATATTTTGAGGAACTTGGGTCACGAGGCATTCGATATCAATATTGTGCATCGTGATATCGAGGACGCCGCCTGCATTGACACCCGGCGCCATTCCTTTGGTGACAATCGGAATATGCACTTTGATTTTCTCGTCTGCAGAAACCCTGCCTAAGTCCACATGTAGGATTTCTCGTCCCAAGTGGTCCCATTGGACTTCACGAATGATTGCTTGTTCAGCTTTATTGGCTAAAGAAATAGAAACAACGGTCTTGCCAGCGCGAACCGCATTTAAAACCTCTTTGGGATCTAGTGTTATTAGTTCAGCAGGCTGGCCATGGGCATAAAGAATGCCTGGGACTTTTGAATTTTTGCGGAGAGATCGGGAGACTTTGCTACCGGTCTTTGATCTGGATTCAACAGACAGCGTGACAGAGTCAGACATCGCAACCTCGAACAGGATCCGGCAAAAGCCATTGAGCAACAAAAAATCAGCCGCAGAGAAACGGCTGATTTGGCCCGAAGCAAAAGATCTTTATTTCATAAATAGTAATACTTGGCAAGACCTTATGGAGTTTTGCCAAGTATTAGGACAGCAACTTTTCGATTTTGGTGAACTCGTCAACGGTTATGCTTGTCTTTTCACCGCTATCCTTTGTTAGATGAATACAGGTGACAACAATATCATCTTCTGGTATTCGATCTGTAGCCAAGCCGGTTCTTAGGTGGTTGGTGTGGGAATAGGTTCCTTCAACAGATTGCGACCAGGAATGCACTGAATTAACCCGAATTTGGCGGAAAATTTTTATTTTGTCCCCGGGTTTAAGGGTTTCAAGCTGTTTCCCGACTTCCGAGAAATCCCTGGTTGAGGATTTGGTGAAGTCATTATTTGATACACTTACATTCATTTTTCTAAGCCTCAGGAGACTGGGCAACACCTCTAACCAAGGCAATTCTTCCAGTACGGGCCAGCTCTGCGATCCCATAAGGCCGCATCAAGTCGATAAACGCAATAATTTTTTGTTCTGTTCCACTTATTTCGATAATGAGTCCGTTATTGGAAACATCGACGACCTTACCGCGAAACATTTCGACCAAAAGAGTAATTTCTACCCTTTGAGCCGCCGAGGCGTTTACTTTGATCAGCATCAAATCACGTTCGACAAAATCTTCGCTGCTGATGTCATGAACTTTTACGACAGTAACTATTTTTCGCAGCTGTTTTCCAACTTGCTCCATAGTCCCATCATCACCATGAACAACAAAAGTCATTCGTGAAAGGTTGGGGTCTTCGGTTTCACCTACTGCCAAACTGTCTATGTTGAAGCCGCGGCTTGCTAGCATTCCAGATACATGGGCAAGCACTCCGGGTTGGTTATGAACTAAGGCAGAAAGCACGTGTCTCATTTGTTTGATGCACCGCAAATTTCGAAATTTAAATTCTTAACTCCTGAATACTAGCCTCAGGTTAGTTTGCCTAAGAGACTAGATCATTTAAATTTTAGGAATTTGGGCCTGTGCTTACAACCTACCTGCTGAAGAGCTTCAAATCGATCGATTGAGAATTGAACTTTGTTTCTAGATGTTTTGATTGAAACTGCTTTGGATTTTATGTTAAATTGGAAATTATTAAAAGCGACTGAGCGTTTTAATGGTGGGGTCTTTATTATGAGTGAGTCTGTAAACCAAATTTTTACCCTTCTTGAAAAATGCGGGCTATTGAATTCGGCAGATTTGAGTCACGCAGTCTCTCGGTGGAACAAGTCGGACAGGCCAGATGTTAATTCTTCAACCAATTGCTTAAAGTGGTTGGTCACAAACAAATACCTAACGCATTATCAGGCCACCAAAGTTATGAGGGGGGAGGGTAAAGAATTAATTGTTGAGGATTATCGTGTAAAAGATCAGCTTAAATTAGGGGGCTTTTCTGGAGGGCTGCTCGCCAGTGACCCTCTGAACCGCCCAGTTATTATTCATTTTGCAAAATTAGATGCTTTGAAGACAAAAGAAAGTCAGGATT
>CAIWHS010000112.1 GCA_903912515.1 uncultured Planctomycetaceae bacterium | reverse complement strand
TGGCCGATGATACAGATATCTGCCCTGGTCCCACTGGGTTTGAACTCACTTCGCTTAAAACTGCGCTGGCGTCGGTTGCGTGCGTGGCGGTCGTCAGTTGCCAACCTCCGGAAGCCCTATATCGTTACATCAGCTTGTTGCCAGCGTTCCAGTGTGCCAATGCCGCAATTATTGAAACGCGTCCGGAACATGACCGGGCGTGGATTGACTGGCTGTATGACAATGCCCCGCACGCCCGGCTGATTCTTGGCACACCGTTCCCCGATCAGTTTGCCAAGCAGGCACCCCATGCAGGTTGATAACATGGCCATGCTGCATGCACTCGCTAAGGGACACGGCAAAGGGTTTGTCACTCTAGGTTTTGCCGGGTTGTGTAGCAACCGTAGCGATGATGTCGCATTGCCTGCGGCGGCAGAGGCATCAGCGGAACTCAAGCAAAACAGCGGTAATGATGAAGATTTACCAATCGACCGTAGCCGTTGTAGCGAGAGTAGCATGGGTGCGGCCATTCCGGCGTCAACCGGTGACGATACCGAAGGGATTATCCCGCTGATTCCTGAGGAGCGCTCGGAGCCATACCCGCTTGATGCGCTGCCACCGGTGATTCAGGATGCTGTGCGTTGTTATCATGCATATGGCCAGCAACCACTACCGCTGGTGGCTTGCGCGGCACTGGCTAACGCCAGTCTGGCCTGTCAGGGTCTAGTGGACGTAGCCCGTGATGATGTATTATCCGGCCCCATATCCCTCAGCTTTCTGATTGCCGCCGACAGTGGTGAGCGCAAAACCTCGGCTGATAAAGTGTTCAGTGCCGCTGCCCGCAGCGTGGAAGCCGAGAAAATGCAGAAGGGGCTGGCCGAACTCAAAGCCTTTAATCGCGCCAGCAAACAACATGATTTGCAACGCCAACACCTTGAAAAACAATTGCTGGCCGCTGGCGGTGATTTTTTTGCGCCCGATGCCCGTACCCGCGCCTTGCAGGAAAAGCTTCAGTTTCTGGAAGACAATGCCCCAAAACGCCCAGTGGTTCCGCAACTGTTTTATGAGGATATCACCCAGGAAGCCATGGCCGAACAACTGGCACAGGGCTGGAAATCAGCCGCATTATACAGCGATGAAGCCGCCATCGTTATCGGTTCCCATGGGTTCAGTGAAGAACGGGCACTGCGGTATTTTGGCTTTCTCAACCGTTTGTGGGACGGCAACAGCTACCGCAGCCAGCGCAAAACCACCGCCAGTGTGCACCTCGAAGGGTGCACACTGACTTGTTCCCTGATGATGCAGCCCTCGGTGTTGCAGCAACTGCTGCGCGGCAGTAATCAGCAGAGCCGAGGCACGGGTTTTCTAGCGCGGATGCTGTGCACCTGGCCGCAAACCACCATGGGCAGACGTCTGTATAAAGAGCCGCAAAATGTGGACACGGCCATTGCCCCTTTCGCCAGCCGCATTCGTGAATTGCTGGCGCAGCCGCTGCCCCTCAAGGATGAATCCGAAGGGGCTGGCCTGTTGCCACCGGCGTTGCCGCTGTCGATGGACGCACACCGGCTGTGGATTGCCTATTACAACGAAACCGAAGAAGCGATTGCGCCATTTGGCGGCTTTGCCGATGTGCGGGATTTTGCTGCCAAATCCGCTGAAAACGCTGCACGGCTGGCGGCGGTCTTTCATATTTTTGTTGGGGATCAAAAAGACAGCATCCCCTGTGCCACCATGGCCAGTGCTATCCGCATTGCCCGCTGGCACTTGCAGGAAACACGGCGGATTTTTGGTCAGTTGGCAATTCCCGATGACGTGCACACCGCACAAAAATTGTTAGACTGGCTACTCACCCGCAAGCAACCGACCATCACCCCCCGCCAGATTGCCCAGTACGGCCCTAACAGCTTGCGCCATGACAAGCGCAACCGGGAAACCGTGCTGCTAAAACTGTGCGAACACCGTTATCTTGGCGTTGAGAAAACCGGCAAGCGTACCGTGTATCACCTGCATCCTTCGTTGTTGGAGGCGGGTGTATGAGGCATACCCCTCCTGCTACAACCGCTACAGTTGCTACCCGTGTTTTCCGCCTCAGGGATTGGGCTAGTTTTAGCGGAATCTTCTTTCACAGGCGCAACGCTACAGCCTGCTACAGCAGCGGCCTGCCGCCCTAATCATCCAGTGTTTGGCATTTTTTCACCCATTCAAACACCGGAGACATCCCATGAAAACCACCACCCAAAAACAACTGGCTGCCACGCAGAAAGCGTTTAAGCCAATCCTCACCTACCTTGAACAACATCATAAACTGGCCGCTGCCCTCAAAGCTCTGGCCGATAAGAAGGCTGCCTTTGACACCGAACGGCAGACCATCATCCGTCAGGCGGGCACTATCGAGGCGCAAAGCCTGCTGGGGGACAGCACCCCAGAAGGGGAGAAAGCCGTTGCCGTCAACCTGTCTGCTTTACGCGAACGTCATGAACGCTTGCAGGCCGCCGAAGAAGCTCTGCACCAGCAGCGGGCAGAACTGGAGCAGCAGTTGCCCGCCCAACTGGAAAGCATGACCGCGTTGCTGTATGAGCTATCCGAAACCTACCGCACGGAGCTGGAAGACGAATGGCGGCAGACGGTGGCGCACCTCAACACCATCATGTTTCGCTTGTATGCCGTGCAAACCACCATCGGCACTGCGACCGGATACACCCGTAGCCTTTTTGAAATACAAATCCCGTCGCTGCTGGATACCAGCGCCAACCTGTTCCGCCGTCCCATTGACACCCACGCCCTGCGTAATGACATTGTGGCCGAGGAATGGAAGGCCGACACTGCTGCCATGCAACTGGCAGAACAACTCAAGCTCTTTGGTGACAGCAAGTATAAGCTGGAACAACTGGAGCGAGAAACCAAGTGGCGGGCGGCTTCCTGAGTATTGGCAACGGCGCGTGTGTTCTGATCATGCGCGCCACTGCTTTTGTTTACGCACGGTTGCGGGCGGTCAGTATCCCCGCTTGCCCGCGCAAAAACAACACCCTACACTCAAACCATCGGCCAGGAGGTGGGGGTTCCTTTCGCTGCTGAAAAAGCAGGTACTCCCTGGCCGATAACCTATGCGGGTGGGCTAAGCGCGGGATTTTTTTAGCGTCAGCCGTTTTCATAAGGTTGACACGCGGTTGACAAAAACCGCTGAAACCCCAATTTTTCTGCCATTTCTTTGTCAATCAGTGTCAACCGAATTTGTCAACCAGCGGTGCCAGTAGTGTCAACTTGGTTGACAAGTATCAGTCTCCACAAAAATTTTGAATTTAACATCAATGGGGCGCATAAATATGGTGCACGCTGCATCAGATTGCGCTATGTTGCACCTTTGACAAGGAAAAAGCCATGCCGCCTCGCCCCAAAAAGGATTATCGAACATCGGTCATATTGTCAGAGGAACAACATATACGTTTGAAAAAAATTGCTGACAAGCAAGATGTATCAATTGCTTGGGTCGTCCGCCAAGCCGTTGAGATATATTTGGCTCAGAACGCAGACAATACTAAGGAAGCTGCATAATTGTTTAGTCCCTCAATCTTGTGGTATTCTGTATGAAAGTATCAAGGAGGTTGATT
>CAIWHS010000111.1 GCA_903912515.1 uncultured Planctomycetaceae bacterium | reverse complement strand
ATTTGCCAGTTTAGGTGGATTGGTCTTATTTATTCGAAAATCAAAAGACACTCTTGCCATGCAAAATACTCTTGTGGATGTAACCCCTAAGGATTTTAATTTAGGAATTTTCGTAGCTGGAACAGCTGAATATTCAAAACCTCTTAAAAGAATAATTAATATTAGAAATAAAGCAAAAAAACCGGTCCTTGTAAGCTCTATCATTTCCCCATGCGGGTGCCTGCAAGTCAAATGGGACGGCGGGGTAATTAAAGAAGGTCATATCCAAGAAATTCCTTTAATTATCAATCCCGGAGGTTGGGGGTGGGGTGATGTTCAAAGAACCGTTAGCATTATTTTTGCTGATGGAACGGAAGAAAAGGTGACATTGAACGCATCAACGCCCAAACCAGAGAAAGCTCAAAAAATTGAAATTGAATCCGACATTATTCGGTTTGATATTCCTTATAATATTAAGGATTCAACTCTTAAAAAATCACTCCCGATTGCCTTTAATCCAGGGGGGAATTTTCCAAAAGTAATTTGTAAAACCAAATGGTTGTTATGCAAATTCCAAAGTGTTTCAAATGGCCAAGGAGAATTGATTTTTGACTTGGATGCTCGGAATCTCCCAGAACCACCTTATCCGATCTCGGAGGAACTGAGGATTTTTACAGATGATGATCAAAATCCGGTCGTTGTTAAAGTTGTTGTTTCCAGGCCTGGTTGGTGTACCCCTGAACCTGCAGTCCTTCAATGCAAAAAAGGAAAGCAATCTTCTTTGAATCTGAAATTAAATTCTTTAGGTAAATCCTTTTGGGATGAAAACAAAGAAATTTATTTTAATGAACTAAAAGGCATTAAAATTGAAATAGATACTAAATCAGAATCTGAGATTAAAATAATTGCCACATGCGAACAAGGTATACCGGATGGAATTTATGAGGTTCTTTTTCGTTTAGGCAAGTCAAATACTGCTCCGTCGATTAAATTGCCATTATATGTAGAGTAACCCTATTTTCTTGAGGTAGTTTTGTGGCAACTATTTCCAGAAAAAACGGATTCACCTTACTTGAACTCTTGATTGTTATTGGCATTTGCAGTCTGCTTGCTGGTTTAACCTTTCAAGCTGTTCAATTTGCGAGGGAATCCTCCAATAGACTTGCCTGCCTAAATCAAATTCGCCAAATTGCTTTAGGTTCCCACAATTATATGGCTGCTTACCAAACTTTACCTCCAGGCACCAGTTATAATGGTGGGCGTTCCCCATTTCCGTTCATGAGTTTTGGTTTACGGTTGTTGCCATTTCTTGACAATGAAACTTTATGGAACCAGGCTATTTCTTCTTATTCCCAAGAAAAAGATTTTTTGCTTAATCCTCCCCATTCTGGTGCGAGGACCCGCATACCCTTGTTTTTGTGCCCTTTGGAGAAACGTTCTTTCTCAAATGATTTGGAATTGGGAAATGGATTTGGCTTAACATCCTATTTGGGCGTTTCTGGTGCCGCATCTCGATCGAACTGGGACGGCGTTCTTTATTTGGATTCAAAAATAAAAACAAGCGACATCCTGGATGGCACCAGTAATACCCTACTGGTGGGGGAACGCCCCCCAAGTGCAAACCGTGATTTAGGATGGTGGTACGGAGGGTGGGGCCAAAATAGAGACGGAAGTGGAGACAGTACATTAAGTGTTCGAGAAAAAAATTACTATCCCATTGCTTTCAATTGCCCAAAAGGTCCTTTTTCGTATACGATCGGAAAAATTGATGATCAATGTAGTGCCTTCCATTTTTGGAGTTTGCACTCGGGTGGAGCAAATTTTGCTTTTTGTGATGGGTCGGCGCGGTTTCTTCCTTATTCCGCTGATAATTTGATTCCAGTAATGGCAACAAGATCTGGGATCAATGAGCAGAATTAAGTATAATAAATATCCAAATTAAATAAATTAATTCCACCGGGTAGTTTGAACTTCATCCTGTCCTAGCTTGAGGTGGAGCCTGAAGGAGAATCATTTCCTGGACATTGAGAAACTTCAAAACCAAAAACCAAAACCAAAGAAAGGAGGCTCTTGAAATGGTCGAGGCTTGATAGCCTCGGGCCATCCAGAAAGACCCTGACTTCACAAGATCACAAAACAAATGTGCGCAACTTGACATACGCGACCATGCTGTCCTGGGGTATTTAGACTTCCAGAAAGTAGAATGACCCGAATGACATGAAGTTCCTCCATCTCCACCGGCGGTCTTGGCAAAGAAAAACCAGACTATCCAGTCCGTCTTCAATCAGCCAACCCGTTTGTCAAATACCACTCCACCAAGCAGGGCTATCTACGCTGCCGTGTCACCCCCACCCTGTGGCAAATTGACTATGTCATGGTGGACAATGTCACCAAACCCGGCGTCAAAGTAACCAACCGCGCTAGCTTGGTCGTCGAGGCAAGGGTTGCGGGGGTGAAGAAGGCATAAGGCCTCTTTCTCCATACGTTAATTCTTTATAAAACATTCAATTTGAAAAATGAGGTGTGCATCCCTTCCCCACTCTCACAAATGCTTCAAATCAACCCTTTTCCCGGGACTTGGAGGTTGTTCGCGCCATTCCAGCAGCGACAAGGTTTTCACCACCGTTTGCTCCGCTGGAAAGGTGTGAAAACAGGTGAACACCACCAAGCCCGGGCGCGCGTCGGCAGTGATGTGGGCTAAGGCGGGGGTTTGCCAGCACTCAGCAGGGAAGATGTGCAGCAAGCCACGCTTGGCACCATCGGCCACAATCTCGTCGTGCACCCGACCAAACGCCTCGGCCTCTAGCGTCTCCACGGTCCATTGCGCCTCATACCGCGCCCCGCACGGCAAATGCGTGCCCAGCGTGCGTTGCTGGTGCAACCGCAACTGGTACACCGCCTGCCCGCAGGGCAATGGCTGGCTGTTCACCGTGGCCACTTCGCTGGCCCAACCCTGCGCTCGTTTCCACGAGATCCAGTGCCCTTCGGGCAAAATGCGCACCTCCACACGCGCGCCATCAAACTCCACCACCCGCGCTGCCTGCACCTCGAACAACTCCGGGTGAAGCGGGCGGGAAAACAGATGGAATTGCAACTCACCTAATGGTGGCCTGACCGGTGGCATCGGTTCCTCCCAATATCCCCTCATTCTAACGCCAGAAAAATTTTCCTTCACAGGCCGATTTTGCCCTCCCAACGATTCTAGGCACGCTTTTAGGCTCAAGGGTGGATTGGCCAATCGGGCTAATGCATTGGAGAAAAACATGACTGCTTACAACACAAACACAACCCCGGTAACGGGTTGGCGCAACCGCGTGACCGGCCATGCCCGGGTGCGTGCGGCTGATCTGGTGCCACACCCCCTCAACCCGCGCAACCACCCTGATTTTCAGGCCCAAGCCCTGACAGCGGTCCTCAACCGACTGGGCTTCGCCCGCAGCCTGCTGGCCTATCGCCGCAAAGATGGCCGCCTGGGCCTGATCGATGGCCACCTGCGCCAAAGCCTCAACCCCCAGGCGGAGGTCGAGGTGGAAATCGTCGACCTAACCGAAGACGAGGCCGGCGAGCTGCTGCTCTGCCTCGATCCGCTGGCTCGACTGGCCTTAACAGATCAAGAGCGGGCCGAAACCCTGCGCCAACTCCACCAGGTAGACAACCCCACACTGGCCCAACTGTTCACCACCGTGGGCCAGGCAGAAGACGAACTGCGCCAACTGCTGGGCCAATTCGACAAGCCCCTGGTCGGCCCGCAAAAAACCGATATTCCAACTGCTGATATTCGCAAATGGCTGGTGGTGGCCGAATGCCCAAGCGAAGAAGACCAAGCCGAGCTGGTCTCGGAGCTACGCCTGCGCGGTTTCACCTGCCGATCCATGGCCAGTTAAAAGCAAGCTAAAAGGCGAATTAAAAACAAGGTAAAGGGCAAACCTGCATGGAAACACAACAAGAGCCTCCACCGGGCGCGCACTTGAAAAACTGGTGGCTGCATCGGCTGCAGTCGCGGGTGGTAAGCGGCGCAAGGAGCGAACT
>CAIWHS010000110.1 GCA_903912515.1 uncultured Planctomycetaceae bacterium | reverse complement strand
TCTTCCGACAGTTTTTGTGCCATACAGCAGATAGGTGGGATCATGCCTGACATCTCGGTTCAGTTTTATGCAACCCCAAAGGAGCTTTTTTCATTTGTAAAAGAAGCGATAGATGAATTTAAGCTTCACGCCGTCGCAATGCAATTTCGACCATTTGAAGCCCGGAAGGTAGATCAATCTTTTCTGGATTTGTGCTTTTCCGAATCGTCGAAATTCGATCGGCTGTATTTTACTGTCATGGCCCCTAAATTTCCAATAGAAAACGAAATAGATCAAGCCAACAAGAATCCGGATTTTTTGCGATTGCAAATTGGCAAATATAAGCCAGAAAGCCTTGAGCAATCGTGGTTATCGTGCCGAACAGAGAATAAAGCCGTATATGACATTTGGAAGAAAATTGCAAATAAACTAAAAAAACAAACCAGCCAAGGTGTCACATCAATCAATCGTCAGACTGGGGTTTCTGCATTTTACAAATCGTTCCGATATACAGAGGGGGCAAAATTACTTGAACAAACAGGAGTAATTATGCTTCCACCACAAGGGCCCAACGGACCTAAAATCATACTCGGGCACACTGATATGACGCCTTGATTTTTTAGTGACTTAGCCTATCGGCACTCGATAAAAATCAAACTATTATTCCGGTCATGAAATAGCGAACGGATTAGGCGGCGTATGCGACTGAGGGATGCTGGATTTACCGCGTGACCAAGTCAAGGCTTCTATGTCTGGACCTGAGATAACCCCTGACCCTCACCACCCACCCTTCCCTCAGTCAGGTAGGGTCCGTCAAGTTGCGCACATTTGTTTTGTGACCTCGTGAAGTCAAGGGCCTTCTGAATGAACAGGGCCTATCCAGCCTAGACCACCTCAAGAGCCTCCTTCCTTGGATTTTGGTTTTGAAGTTTGTCCATATCCAGATAATGCCTCGATCCCCAATCAATGCTGGATCAAGAAGACCGCCTGACCTGACTGGACCTCTCAGGACCCAACTTCACAACCTCCAGAGTGACCATCTTTTGGGTGACTATGCCGGATTGAAGCCTTATGTTTTCTTCTGAAAGAGTGACTCAATCATTGCCAGAAAAAGTTAGTTGCTGAAAAAGGGGGCGTTCTAGGCGGCCAGAAAACCACCCAATTCTTCACTGTTGGCAGGTTGCAAAACGGAATGATTTTGTAAGTAGGTTTTACGAGTTTGAGCCCGAACTAGTTTGTCGTATCGTTATGACTCTCAAGACCGGTCATGGGAAGCCTTTCTACAAAAGGGGGCTGGGGTACACCCTCTTGCAGCATCCTGCCGAAATCTTGCAGCAGAATTTTGCGTAAGTTTTTGCAGGGTAAGGACATATGCATGTGTATAGTGCCGGCCAAGTCTGGGAAAGTCTGGTGCCTTGAGGCCTTGGGATTCCAGATTGTTCGAAAATGCTTGATGGGTTAATACATCTAGCGAATTCACTAGGAATTTTTTTGGGGAGCAGCCATGGAATTGAACCCAAGAACGCGACGGGGCTTCACTTTGATTGAGCTGCTGGTGGTGATTGGGATGATCGCGGTCTTGGTTGGACTGTTGGTTCCAGCGGTTCAAAAGGTGCGCTCTGCAGCAGCAAAGACCCAATGTGGGAACAACCTGCGACAAATCGGCCTTGCTGACCACAACTACCACGACACCTTAGGAGCCCTGCCAAGGTATCGAGTTTGTGGCGCACCTTGGAAAAACGGGGCTGACCCTTACTGCGAATCACTCACTTCACCCACGACATGGACAGGTCCCAACGAAGTTTGGTGGGCACCGTATGACAACCGACCTGGTTCCACGGTCACGAAGCCGTTGGATGATGACTATCCAAGGGGCTTGTTGTGGCCGTTCGTTGAGCAGAACCAGAAAATATTCAAGTGCCCCAACGGGGTAGATACCCAGCCTGGTAGCGCAACCTTCGGTCAGGCGTTTCAAGTCAGTTACGCGATGAACTATGTGACTGGTGGTCCCAACGGCAAAAAACTAACTGAGCTAGCGAACGGCACTTCTAATGTAATCATCGTGTGGGACCATGGACGAACCCCTGGTTGCGCCAACTCGACCGTGGCGGCACCTAGAGGGCCTTGGGTTCCCTATGTCAAAGACGATGATTACACCCACTACCCTGTTCGGCGGCATGATGGTGTGTTTCAGGTTCTTTTCTGCGACGGGCATTCCATACCTGTTCGGCAGTCGGAGTTGTTCAACCGCCTGTTTTATGCTGGTGAACCTGGGTGGTGAACTGATGTTTTGGAGCGCGGTTGAAAAAGAATTCCATAGATTTTTTTGTTGGATTACTCATTTAAGACGCTTGTTTTTTAATCAATTCATCCATCCCACGACATTCCATCCCAAGCGATCACCCGCTCCAACAGCGACACCACTTGGCTGGTGAAAAGCGCGAACAGTTGCTCCCCCTTGAAGGCGGTTGCTGCCGAGGGCGTGCCGATATAACCCGGCTGGGTCCGCTCGCGGGTAATCCACGCCCGGTTGGCAGGTGTGAACGGGCGGCCAAACGGGATGGTCGGCAGGCCCTGGAACTCTCCCACCAGATTGCGGTTCAGGGCCAGCATCATCGAGGTTTCCCACTC
>CAIWHS010000109.1 GCA_903912515.1 uncultured Planctomycetaceae bacterium | reverse complement strand
CAATCGTTTGTGCAAGGAACTGGCCTGCGCCGGTGTTGATGCCGGCCATTTGGCCTCGTTACGCGGCGCCTATGCCCTTGAATTGGCGCAATCCCGCCAAGCGGGCGATTCCGCCGGGCAAATAATTCAACCTGGAGGGGTTTTGATGGAAAATGATGACACCGCTGGAAATACCGCGCGGTATCGGAGCCTGCCTAGGCCTAGCCTTGGCTGGTGGAAAGCATGGACCCAGGGAACCCTACGCGGGGTGGAACGTGCAGACTGGCCCCGTTTGGCTGGCCATGACTGGGCTGCAACCATCATGGACGCCAACCTGACCGATCGTTTCCACTCCAAGCAGGGCCGTAGTGTGGCCCGTTGGACGCTGCACGATCCCCGGGGGGATCGCGATCTTGTGGTCTATGTGAAGCGCCACAACAAATTGCCTTGGTTGCATGGGTTGTTTGCTTGGCTGGTGCCGGGTGGAAAATGGTCGCCTGCGCTGCAAGAGTGGCAGCACTTGGAGTGGGCGCAGCGCCAAGGTGTGCCGGTGCCAGAGGTGGTGGCTGCGGCGGAATTTCTTGGGCCAGGCACCAAGCTTTCCAGTGTCCTCGTCACCGAGGAATTAACTGGCATGCTACCTCTGCATGAGGCGATTCCACTGGCCTCGCAGGGGTTGCCGCCAGAGGCTTTTCGCCAAATGAAGCGGGGTCTGGCTTGGGAAATGGCCCGATTGTCGCGCCTGCTGCACGACAGGCGCTGCTTCCACAAGGACCTGTATCTGTGCCATTTCTATGTGCATGAGGCCGATCTCCGTAATCCCCCTGTAGATTGGCGCGGCCGCGTGGTGATGATCGACTTGCACCGTTTGGCTCGTCATCGTTTCACCTACTGGGTGTGGCAGGTGAAAGATTTGGCCCAATTGCTCTACTCCTCCGAGGTCGAGGGAGTGACACCCCGCGACCGGCTGGAATTTTGGCGGGCCTACCGCAGCTTGGGTGAAGACTCCCGGGCCTTGAAGGTGATTGGGGCATTGGTGCGCGCCAAGTATCGGCGGTATGCCGAACACAATCGCAAGCTGAAGCTGAAAAAGGGCCAAAATGCGCACCCGGAAACCCGGCAAAACCCTGCAGAAAAGGCCGCCTAAACCGCCAATTGAAGTTGGCGGGCAGGTTGGGCCGATAATAACGGATGGAAGACTCAGACCCGGGAACACGCAAAGCGAAGACAGGGACGCGAGGCATGGATATCGCCTTCTGCTATGAAAGTGTGCTGCCAGAGCGCGGCGGATGCGAGATGTACATCGCATCGCTGGCCTGTCGGCTGGCACAGGACGGTCACACGCTGCACTTGTATGCTTCGCGGTGGGACGATACCAAATTGCCCAAAGGCATGGTGTTCCACAATGTGGCGGTTTCCAACTGGCCCAGATCGTTGCGCCCCTGGCGCTTCGGCTCTGCCGTTTTAGGGGCCCTTAAGGGTGCCAATCACGACGCGACTATCGGCTTCGACAAGACTTGGGGTTTGGATATTTTATATCCACAAGGCGGTCTTTATGCGGCCAGTGCGGACCAGAATATCCTGAAGGAGCCCACCGAGGGCCGCCGCAATTTCATGCGGATGGTCAAGAAATTCGATTTGGCTCACCAGAGTTTTTTGGCCATCGAACGCAAACAGTATCTAGGCCAGCGCGGCTCGCTGGTGATCGCCATCAGCGAGATGGTGCGAGGGCATTTTCAAAAATACTACGGCATCCGTGGCGAGGACCTGCGCGTCGTGCGCATAGCCACCAACCCCGACAGATTCAGCGAACAGGATCGGCCCCTGCGTCGCCACCAGGTTCGAGAGAGGTACGGCATCCGCCCCGAGGAGGTGGTGGCGCTGTTTTGCGGCATGAACTATCGGCTGAAGGGGCTCATTCCTCTACTGCATGCCGTTGCCCTATTGCCTAAAAACCAGCCTTTCCGCCTGCTTGCGATAGGCAGCCCCAATACCCGAGAGGTTAGGGCTGAGGCCCGCAGTTTGGGGATAGAGGACAGGGTGGTTTTTGCCGGTTATTGCTCAGACATGCGCGATGGATATTTCGCTGCCGACATGTTCGTACATCCCACCTTTTACGACCCATGCTCCCATGTGGTTCCTGAGGCGATGAGTTGCGGACTGCCCGTCATCACCACCCGCTACAACGGCGCCAGCGAGTTGATGAGTCCGCCCCGCGAGGGCTATCTGATTGAGGATCCGCACAGGCACCATGAACTGGCTGCCGCAATGGCCCAATTCTTTGATCCAGCCAAGCGGCAGGCCTGCGGCCAAGCCGGGCGCAAGGCGGGCGGGCAATGGACTTTCGAACACCATTACCGGCAAATGCTAGATGTTTTTTGCGAGGCCAAAGAGCGCCGACATGCGGCCTGACCCACTTGAAATAATTCCATAAAAAAAGCCCCGGCAAACATGCGGGGCTTTTTTTATTGGTTTTAGCCTAGTGGGCAGGTTTTAGTTCAAACTCGCCCAGCACCGGTTGAAAATCAACCCCCGCAGCAAAAGCTCTGACACGGGTTGTCAGCCTCACCTTGACCGTCCCCTGGGGAATATCCGCCACCTCGACCGAGGCGATGTAAGGGCTGGCTGCGTCACTTCAGCAGCCATCTTCGAATTGAACGTGGCGCTTGTCTCCAAGCGGAGCCCCGCTCAAATCAATGAATTCGCAATCAGCCTCGGGCCATGCCGCCCCCATCCCCAACGAAAAAGGCACAGGCGCGCGGCTTCCTTTTCGGTCGCGAAACAGGTTGAGGGTCACATACATTTTCAGGGGGCTGGAGGCACCCCCGTCACTGGTAAGCTCTCCCACCACTTGATCACCAGGCTGCAAAAAGCTGGAAGAAGAGCAACCAGCCAAAAAGCAGGCCAGCAGAGCCAAGAGTAATGGCCTCATGGGGGATCTCCTGAAATGCTAACTATCAATTCGTGTCGGGGTTGACATCACCTTCGTCCGGGCTGGCGTAGTAATACCAAATCTCGTCGGTGATACTGCTTGACAGGCTGCGCACACTGCCGTCCCCCATGGCGATGTTGATCGAGCTGCCGTACCCCTGCTCTTTGAACGGATGGGAATTGTCTACCGCCGGGCCGAATTCGGGTTTGCGGTGGCAGCGGCAGCGCCAGGGCTTGTTGGAGGGCGGGTAGGGGTAGCTGGCGCTGGCCGCGACAGCGTTTGGGTTGTTCACCCAGATGGAGCGGGCCCAGTAGGGCGCGTTGATCAGGTGGCTCTGGAGGGTGCTCCAGGGCACCCCGGAATCGAGCGCGCCCCAGATCCACTGCTTGCCCTTCAGGGGCACCGGGTCGGTGGCCAGGCCGGGCTGCACGCCGAAGGCCCACAGCAGCGCCCCGGAGCGGGGCAGGCCCGAGGGCCGCTTGCAGAAGGCATAGTGCTCGGCCACGATCAGCGTGTTCGACGTGCCATCCGAGAGGGTGCTGTTCAGGGGGGTGGCCATGTCGCCGAACACCAGCCAGTTGGCGGCATAGCTGGTCATGCCCCAGGTGGTGCCACCAGTCGCCCAGGACGGGATGGGATTGCCTGTTGGCAGAGTTGCGGTGTTGCTGCCATACCATGCTTCCATGGCGGGAAGCAGCTCAAAGGTGCCACTCTTGAGAGTGGGATCGTTGGGCGCTTGAAGGACCTTCAGGCTCGCGGAGCGCGAGGCGTTGACCCCTTGCTTGAACAGGTTGTCCTGTTCGATGTAAGGTAAAATATTGTACCAGAAAGATCCGGCTTCTGTGGAACCATATTGGCCAAACATCATGGGCATTTTTCCCATGGTGGTATCAGCATTGGCTACAGCCAGGCCGATTTGTTTCAGGTTGTTTTTTGATTGGGCTGAGTTGGCGGCGGTTCGCACCTTTTGCACAGCGGGAACCAGCAGGCCAACTAATACGGCAATAATTGCGATCACTACCAACAATTCAATCAGCGTGAAACCCTTGCGCTTGGGCATTTTTAATGGACGGAACATGGAATTACCTCTAAATGAATAATCTGTTTTAACAATCATATGAACCAGGGGCTTAACCCGGGCTAGGAAAGTGGAGTATCGCGTGGCGGAGAGGGGTTCAACCGTTGCCCGGAAATGGAGCTTGGGAAAACCAAAGATCTCGCGTAAATCGAATCGGACACGCCGTTCAGAGGGCGCTCACTCAGGTGAACCCGGGTCGATCGACCCGAGGTTCCATGATCCAGGATTTTAAATTGAGCGACAAGGTTGTCGTTCCTGAACCCGTGAAATTAACTTCCGCGAATCTTTCTGGCGATTTTGGCCAGAAGGGCCAACTTGGCTTGGGCCATCTTTTGGCTAGCCAAGGGGCTTGTAGAGAATGTAGCAAATCCGCAATCGGGTGTCAGCAACAGTCGTTCAGGCCCAAACCAGGCCATCGCCTGCTCCACCCTTTTGGTGACCATTTCCTCGCGTTCCAAAGAGTCGAGTTTGGGGTTCACCAGCCCTAAGCCCAGCCGCAAGCTGGTGGGCAGGTCGCGCAGCACCTCCATCTCCCCTGCCCTAGGCGTTGCCAATTCCAGAAATAGTGTGCCCACAGGGGCTTGTGACAAAATGGGTAGCAAGGGGCGGTAGTCGCCAGCAAGGGCCACGGTCTCATCCTTGCTCCAGTTTCCCCGACAGACATGCAGCCCCAACCGGGCCTTGGGAAGGCCCTCCGTCACTTTTTTCCACAAATACAGGGCCAATGCCAATTCGGTTTCGGGATCTTTCCGTTCTGCTAAAGCCCCGCACATGAAACTTCGACCGCCCCGTGCCTGACCAAAGACCACCTCGGAGAGGACAGGCTCGTCTAGTTGCACCAAGGCTGCGCCTTCCGCCAAAAGGTGCAAAATCTCATCCCGCAGCACCTGAACAACCTCTTCGGCCAGAGCCTCGCGGGTTGGATGGTGTTTTTCAGCCAGGCAATCGAGAAAAAGCGTGCGGCTGAGCAAATAAGGTCCAGGAAGGGCTATTTTTACGGGCGTTTTGCCACACGCCTTCGCCCGTCGCAACTCTTCCACCGCCAAAACCCGGTCGCGCACGAGGGGAGCAAGCGCCACCGGGTGCCGAGTGCCAGGCGGCACATCCAAGGCATCGAGTTCTTTTTTGAATTGGACAGGGTCTTCTACCAAGGGCACCAGGTCGGTGACGGGAACCAAGCGGCACGAACCCAACCGGGAACCGACAAAAGCTGCGTAATTTTCCCTGCCCTGCTCGCCATCTGTGATCAAATCGACGCCTGCGGCCTCTTGGCACCCTACCGAAAGCCGGGTGGCATCCATCACTGCTTCATCAAAATATTCGCCACCGGGTCGGCCATCGAGCTTGCAGGCCTGTAAATGCAATAGCCAAGCCGGGCGAGGCCAGCTGCCAATTCCCATAACTGCCAAAGGCGGCAAAGGCTTGGTGGCGGAAATAGGGCCAGGGACCCCAAGGCGGGGCCCCGGTTTCACTTGCCCAAGATCAATGGAGGCAGTTTTTAAAGGGCCTGTGGAAACCTTGGCAGGGTCAAAAGGCCCTTTGCTCACAAGATAACTTGTGCCAATTTCAAGCCGCTTGCAAGAAACCAAAGTGTTTCCAGTCAACCGCGACCAACTTGGAAGGTCTTCCTCGACCGACCGTTCAGTCGAAAGCAATTCCAAAAGGCCACCCGGATCGAGTGGGCCCAAGTGCTGACGGATCAACAACAAAAGACCGTTACCACAATCGAGATCACCCCCATCAAAACGGCTGTGGGGTGTATGCGAATGTGATTGAGTCCAGGGAAGTTCAGACGCCATGGCGCCTATTCCTGAGGTTTTGGGTGAAAAACCTTGCCACTTGTATTAGTAGCTGACGCTGGAAACACCGCCAGCCATAAATTCCACTAACTTTGCCCCTCCGGCAATGACAGCGCCCGGAATAAGTGCGGTTTCTTCCAACGCCCGCTTCTTGAAGCAAGGCGAACAAACCAGAATTTTGCCGCCGTTTTCGGTGAATTGCTGCATCAGTTCGGCCAAAGGGGCGAATCCATGCTCATGAATCTTGCCCGCCTCACCATGAATGGCCAGACGCACCCCTTCCACGCTTAGAAACACCAACGTGTCGCGGTCGCTTCCCAATGCGGCATTGGCCACCACAAAGGCCACTGTGGCGCGATCTGGGTTGTCGTGGCTGCAGTTGAGAGTGACTACAAAGCGATTGGCGTTGGCAGACATATTGGTGGACCCAAAGTGCAAGAAATGAAAGGAAAGGCAAAAAATCAGTCGTTGCGGCGACGAATCCAGTATGACGGATGCGCCCCAAGGATCAATTGGTGCCCGGTCACGCCGCACCAAGCCGGTATGTCTTGGGGGGCACTTGCGTCACGGGCGATCAATTTGAGTATCTGTCCGGCATTCAAAGCCCGCATTTTGCCCCGCAGCGGCAGCAAGAGGTCTCCACAACCTAGACTGCCCGAATCCCATTCCGCCGCATGTTCCGGGTCTTGGTTCAAATCGGGTTTGGCACCAGAAACCTCGGGCTTTGCACAAGATTGGGCCACAAGGTTGGGGTAGTTGCAGTCTGGTTCGGCGGCAGTCAACCAATCCCAGGCGGCACGGTAACAGTCGCGCCTTGCCACATAACCCGTCAGGTTTTGGCCCATCTGTAAAGCTGGCACTTTCAAGCTCATGGCCAAGCATTTCAAACATCTGGGGGGAACCGGGCCAGCTGCTGCCCTACTATGCAAAAGTTGATGCCCGCAAAGTGATACGCCGCAACCAGCACAAAGGGAGTTGGCATGTTGGTTCACCCATGCCAGCAAGGTGGCAGGGTTTTCCATGCCAGCACCAGAATCGGTCTCGGCCTGAGGGTCTTCGGAAAAATTTTCTAACTTTTCCAATGTCATGGGTTGTTTGCGGCAAGCCGCATTCCTAAGTCATCAGGGCTGGCCTTTGGAAGTTTGCCATAGCCAAGTTCTCGACCCAACTCTAGCAGGATATCGCCCATGTCCAACCTTCCAACCACCACCGGGGAAGTATCCGAAAAGCCTAGGCTGCCCCTATCCTTGTTAAATGCCGCGACAGCGAGGTTTGTTTGCACATACGGCCGAGGTTGTGATGGGATTTGTTGCAAAAATAGCACTCCGCCCGTTGATCCCGAAAAACAACAGCAGATCAACTCGATCTTACCTCTGGTTTTGCCGCTCTTGAGGCCCGGGGCCAGCAAATTGATTAGTGACATAGGGTATATCGACCCCGAAGAAGCGCACGAGGGCAACCCTTCCATCCGCGTTGAGGATGAATGGTGCGTCTTTTTCAACAAGGGCTGTGTGCTGCATCAGGTTGGGGCTGAAAAAGGCGATTCGACCCTATTCAAGCCCGTGGCGTGCTATCTGTTTCCTATAGACCACCACTCCAGCGGAGATTGGTATATAAGGCAGCATGGAGTGGATAACGAAGAATGGACCGAGCTATTTTGCCTTGCTGGAACACCGGATTTGCCTTTGGCCGTTTCAACATTGGGTTTCGAGATGGAAATGGCCGCCAAGCAGGATGACAAAATAAAACTCGATGCCAAAACCAAAGCCGCTGAGGAAGAGAAATCACCCGGATGATCTATTTGGGTGGACGGATCGTGGAGCCCTTGCTGAAAGGGACTTTTAGCTTGACATGGCGTACCACGCACTTAGCATCATGGTAGGATCCGAGAGTCTATTTTGGTTAGTTTTTAAGGTTCTGACCATTTTCGGCCCCAAAGGGGCACCGATGGGGAGTTATCCATGTCTGGCCAACCTCGCAAACGCCGTCTCGAAGTGGAAGATGCCGGTGATGTGACCGTCGTCAATTTCGTGGATAAAAAAATCCTCGAGGAGCAAAGCATCCAGACCATCGGCGACCAGCTTTTTGAGCTGGTTGATGGCGAAGGACGCAAAAAGCTTGTGCTGAATTTCAGCAATGTCGAGTACCTTTCCAGTGCGGCTCTGGGCAAGATCATCGCCCTGAACAACCGAGTGAAAAAGGCCGGCGGCAAACTTGCACTTTGCAAGATCAGGCCCGACATCAAGGATGTTTTTGTTATCACCAAGCTCGACAAGATCATCAAGATTGTTGATGACGAGCAGACCGCCATCCAGTCCGTTTCCTAAGCTGATTATCCTGTGACCGGGAAACCTTAGTTCAGGTTTCCCGGTTTTTTGGCCAAATCCACTTAGGCCGGGCATAGGATTATTAGGGTAAATTCGACATCCGCGGGCGACCTTCGCCCCACAACGCGCGGTGCAAATGAGCGAAAAAGCTCCTCACTCTTCGGAAGTGGGTAAAGATGTGGTGATCCTTTCCAGCAGCCCGGACCAAGCCCGGGAGCTACAGGATCGTATTGAAGCTCTGCTCAATTCCACCGATGCTACCGATCGTGATCGCTTTTGTGTTCGGCTTGCCTTGGAAGAGGCTTTAGTCAACGCCATCAAGCATGGCAACCAACTCGACCCGAAAAAAAAAGTCACTGTCCGCTTTCAGGTGTGGAAGCACCAGGCTGAGTTCCACATTGTGGATGAAGGCCCAGGGTTCGACCCCAATGACCTGCCAGACCCAACCGACATCGAGAATTTGGAACGCCCCTGCGGTCGTGGGGTGATGCTGATTCGCCACTACATGCACGAAGTGGAATATTTCGCGCCCGGCAATGCGGTGCTGATGCGTCGGATTTTCCAGAAGGTCACCTGAGCGCGCTTCTGCGCGACACAATTGCCATGACGACGCCGATGATGCGGCAGTACCGGGAGGCCAAAAACAGCCACCCGGGAATGCTACTGTTCTTCCGGATGGGTGATTTTTATGAGATGTTTGAGGACGATGCCGTCAAGGCGGCCGGCCTCCTGCAACTCACACTCACCAGCCGAGATGGCAGCATGCCTATGGCTGGCTTCCCCCACACGCAACTCGATGCCTACCTGCGCCGCTTGCTTCAGGCCGGTTTGCGTGTTGCTGTCTGTGAACAGGTGGAGGATGCCTCCCAAGCCAAAGGCTTAGTTCGAAGAGAGGTGACCCGGGTGGTCACCCCGGGAACCCTCACTGAGGATGACCTTCTCGAGCCTAGATCGAGCAATCGCTTGCTGGCTGTTGCACCCGCCTCAGGCGGTAAATTAGGGCTGGCCTGGGTGGAAGTGGCCCAGGGCACTATCCGTTTGGCAGAGGTGGACCGCGGTGGGGCTCTCGATCTTGTGAGCATGCTTGATCCGGCCGAGGTGCTTGTGCCAGATGGCACCGCTGGGCGAACCGAAGCCCTGGCCTTAGGTATTCGGGAAGACAGGCTCACCCGCAGGCCCGATTGGCAATTCGAGCGCGATGCGGCCAGACAAGCCCTGTGCGAGCGGTTCGCAGTCACCACCGTGGCGGGTTTTGGCGTTCAGGAAGATTCTGCCGGTGTCACAGCCGCTGGTGCCTTGGTGAGCTACCTGCGCGAGGCCTTGCCGGGCGGGTCGGCCCACCTCGAACTGAAACCGCACGAGGCCGGCGAGTTGGTGCGCATGGATGAGGCGGTTTCTCGTGGGCTGGAGCTGGTACGCGCGGGCAACCGCGAGGGCAGGGAAGGGTCACTCTGGGAAGCCGTCGACCGCACCCGCACCGCCATGGGTTCACGCCTCACAAGGGATTGGCTTTTGGCACCCTTGGCCATGCGTTTGGCGGTGACTGCCAGACACGATGCGGTTGAATCCCTTTTGGCCAACGACACCGCTCGCGAGGCCTTGCGTGGCCTGTTGAAAGAAATTGGTGATCTGGAAAGAGTGGCCGCCCGGGCCGGATCTTTGCGCGCCGGTCCGCGCGATCTAGCTGCCGTTCGCAGGGCATTGGCTTTGGTGCCAGAGGTGCTGGCACTATTGGCGGCTGATAACTTGGTCTTACCACTTGTACACCAGTCAGGTCGGCTGGACACCTGTCCAGAGCTGTCAGCTCTGCTCTCCAGAGCCTTGGCGGATAATCCCCCAACGCTTATGGGAGAGGGCTCGGTGATCCGGCCAGGTTTTGATTCTGAAATGGATGAACTGCGCGCCGCTCGTGAGGGTGGTAAAGAGTGGCTGGCTCGCTACCAGGCCGCTGAAATCACCCGAACGGGAATTCCCAGCCTGAAGGTGGGTTTTACCTCTGTATTTGGATATTTTATAGAGATTACCCATGCCAACACTGGCAAGGTTCCTCCCGATTATCACCGCCGCCAAACCCTGAAAAACGCTGAGCGTTACATCACCCCCGAACTGAAAGACCATGAGGAAAAGGTCTTGGGGGCCGAGGAACGGATCAAGGCGCGCGAAGTGGAATTGTTCGGCCAGATGCGCCAAATGGCGCTCGAACATGCGGCCCGTTTGCGCATTACCGCCGGTGCCCTGGCTGAATTGGATGCCCTGGCTGGCTTTGCTGAGTTCGCCCGGGAGCGGGGATGCGTGCGCCCGGAGTTGCTGCCTGATGGGGAGCCGGCGATTTTGCAGGTTGCCGAAGGCCGCCACCCGGTGCTGGAGGGCCTGCTGCCCGGTGGCACCCTCGTTGCCAACGATCTGCGCCTTGGGCCGGATGACGGCATGCTACTGCTCATCACAGGGCCCAACATGGGTGGAAAAAGTGTTTACTTGCGTCAGGCCGGTTTGATGGTGGTTCTGGCCCAGGCGGGTGCGTTTGTTCCTGCCAGGGCCTGCCGCATGGCTATGGTGGACCGGGTCTTCACGCGCATAGGCGCAGGCGATGACCTTAACCGCGCCCGCAGCACTTTCATGGCCGAAATGATTGAAACCGCTGCGATATTGAATGGGGCAACATCCCGTTCGCTGGTTTTGCTCGACGAAATCGGCCGGGGAACCAGCACCTATGACGGTGTCAGCCTGGCCTGGGCAATCTGTGAAGACCTGCACGAGCGGGTTGGATGCCGCACGCTATGCGCCACCCATTATCACGAGCTTGCCCAGTTGGCCGAACGCATGCCCCGCGCCAGGGCTTTGCGCGTGGAAGTGCGCGAAACAGCCAAAGAGGTTCTGTTCCTCTATCGCATGCAGGTTGGAAGCGCAGATAAGAGCTATGGCATTCATGTGGCTGCCCGGGCAGGGGTGCCC
Source organism: uncultured Planctomycetaceae bacterium (assembly GCA_903912515.1). Classification (GTDB taxonomy): domain Bacteria; phylum Planctomycetota; class Planctomycetia; order Gemmatales; family Gemmataceae; genus UBA6894. The sequence continues at coordinate 16,035 of CAIWHS010000109.1, read as the reverse complement.
CAGCCGGTCGTCAGCAGGGCAAGGGGCCTGCTTGAGGAGCTGGAGCGTGCGTATAGGGCAGGTAATCAGCCCGTGTCCGATGGGCAAGTTTCCACCTCCGAACTTCTCCAGACGGTTATTCGCAACCCAAGGCTGATTCAGTCCAGCTTGTTCGCCAACACAGAGGATCCGGTGCTGGAAGAATTGAAGGCCCTCGATCTTTCCCGGGTCAGCCCACCCGAGGCGCTCGAGCTTTTGGCTCGTTGGCGGCGTGAACTGGGCGCCAAGTAATTTTTCCCCAAATGCCTGACCCCTTTCGGTTTTTCCGTCGTAAGGCTGGTTAGGGGGGTGGGTAAGGCACCCGGGCAATGCAAATTTGCTACCATTTCTAGGTAGCGATCGCGTTAGTCTTGTGGACTGTGGTGTCTGCCATGTCTGAATTGCCCCAATTGAGTGCCGAATCCCAGTTCGTTACTGAATCTCACATCCAGCTTTTAATTGAGCGGGGCTTGCATGGCCAACCATCGGCACACGATGAATTGCTTCGATACGCATGCGAGCGCTTGCGCCGCCTCACGCGCAAAATGTTCCACGGCTTTCCCGCCCTCAGGCGCTGGGAAGAAACCGATGATATTTTCCAAAATGCCATGCTGCGTTTGCATCGTGCCCTCGAGTCTATGCGGGTTGATTCGGTGCGCCATTTCTTCAACCTCGCAGCTCAGCAGATCCGCTGGGAACTCCTCGATTTGGCCAAGCATCACTTCGGCCCTACCTGTCCCGCCGCCAACCACCATACCGATGGCATTGCTCCCAATGAAGATGGCGGCAAGCTCCATAACCGTGCCGAAGAGCCCGAAGACCTGGAAGAGTGGGCCGAATTCCACGCCCAAGTGGGGCGCCTTTCCGAGGAGGAGCGCGAGGTGGTCAACCTTCTTTACTACGAAGGATTGGGCCAAACAGAGGCTGCAAAAATATTGGAAATTTCGACTCGAACCTTGAAAAGGCGCTGGCAAAGCGCGCGTCTAAACCTGTACGAGGCAATTCACCGTGGGGGAACTGACACAGGCCGACAATGAGGTTTTGGCTGACCTTCTGCTTTTGGCGGAAGAGATGCTGGAGTCTGGCCAAGATCCCCACCCGGTGGATCTGTGCCGGGCTCATCCCAATCTGTTGATTGAATTTGCCAGAAAGCTCGCAGCCTTGCGCGCTACCCAGTGGCTGAACCGCCCTCTGGCCGAATCAGGTGCGAAGGTTTCCTACCAAAATAAAAGCGCCGAAAATCGCCTTTTGGTTGGCCGGTATCAATTGGAAATGCTTTTGGGTGAAGGTGGTCATGGCGAGGTTTGGCGAGCTTGGGACATACAATTGGGCCGTTCGGTGGCGGTGAAATTACCCAAGGGGGTTGGCGACCGGGCAGATCGTGCGATGCTTGCCGAAGCGCGCCGCGTCGCCAGCCTGAAACATCCTGGGATCGTGCAAGTGCACGATATCGGCCAAGATGGTGAAACCCGTTTCATTGTGACCGATCTGCTGGAAGGTGGCAGCTTGGCCCATTTGCAGGCCGGTGACAAGTACTCCCCCACCCAAATTGTGCGCTGGGTTGGAGAAATTGCCGAGGCCTTGGATTATGCCCACCGAATGGGAGTGGTGCACCGGGATATCAAACCAGCGAATATTCTTCTCGATCACCACGGCCGGGCATTATTGGCAGATTTTGGCATATCCCGGTCGCCTGCCGAGGGAGATGCCAACAGCAATGGCTCGGCCTTCTCGGGCACATTGCGTTACATGGCACCCGAGCAGGTTTTGGGCCAGCAGAATACTTCAAAGTCAGATATTCACGCCTTGGGGGTGGTCCTTCACGAATTGTTGACCGGAAAATTACCCTATACGGATGGAGCAGTACGGGATTTCTCCAGTTTAAGGGCGCAAATCGCCGGTGGATCCCGTGTGATCGATTCAAAACTGGCACCGGCTATTCGCGCTGTGTGTGCCAAAGCCCTCAAGCACGATCCGTCCAGAAGATATGCCACCGCTGGAGAAATGGCGCGCGACCTGCAGGCCACCGCAACTCCAGGTAATCAGGCCGGCGTAAAAGCGGGGTGGTTGATCGTAACGATGGTTCCGCTTTTGGCCTTTGGCGCGGTTATCACCCGACCGGCCGGGAATGTTTTTCAGGCTGAGGGATCAGTATTTTCTGACAGAGTGGTGATCGACAAGGCCTGGCTGGCAAGAGTGGCGGCATTGCCAGGCGATAAACAGGCTCAAGAAGTAGTATCAGCTCTTAAAAATCTTAATTTTGGTTACAATGGCGAGGTTGATGGTGAGATCGATGGCAGCCGACTTTGGAAAATTTCTTTATGCACAGACACCGTTCACGACATTCGGCCATTGTCCGCCCTGAAGAATTTGACCCATTTGGAGCTGACAGGCACCTTTGGAGTGGTGGGCAATGGCAAGCTTACTAACCTGGAACCACTGCGTGGTTTGCAAATCAAAACCCTCATCTGCAAATACAACCCAAATCTGGAAAATATCAGGCCCTTGACTGGAATGCCTCTCGATACCCTCGACCTTTGGCGCACCGCTGTAGAAGATCTTGGCCCCTTGAAGGGTTGCCCCATTCGGGTGCTTGGATTCGGCTTTTGTGGTGTGAAATCGATCGAGCCCCTTCGTGGCATGCCCATGATCGCCCTCAGGTGCAGCAATTGTGCGGTCTTCGACCTTGGGCCGATCGAGGGTATGCCCATGGAGGATTTGCGTTGTCACGATACGCCTATTGCCAGCCTCGAGCCGGTTCGTGGCATGAAGATTAAAATGATCGAATGCCAACGGACAAAAATCACTTCGCTGGAACCCCTAAGAGGAATGAATAGCCTCTATTTCTTGAATTTCTTCCTCACCCCAACCCGTGACATTTCCCCTTTGACCGAATGCAAAGGCCTGAAAATTCTTTTCACCTCCCAAGAAATTGAAAAAGATAATCCGGTTTTCAAAATGATCCCATCGCTTAGGCACTTGAACGACAATTCCATTGTCGATAATCGCAATCGATGATCACTGGATGAGAAACCATTAACTGTTTTGCCCAGTTTTGCAAATGCCCGGTCTTTTACCAAGATTTACAGATTGATTTTACAGGGAAACCTAGGCTATCAACCGCATCGTTTTCGTGTGGAACCGAGGTAAAAGTTCATGCTGGGCCTTTGTTTGGGTTTGTTGCTATTGCCCACCCAGACACCCAAGGCTGGTGGTCCCCTGCTGTCTTCCAGAGTCGAACTGGGTGAAATCCCCCCCAAAGTGGTCTACCTGCAGGCCGAAACCCTGTCGCGCGGGCCTGTCCACGAGGCCTACGCCGCTGCCGGTGCAAACCTGAATTTTTCCGGAAAACACGAGGTCAAAACACAGCCTCCGGCTCCGCTGCTGGAAGTGCCGCCAGGCTTACCCACCAGCCCCAGCCAAATCTGGATTCCAGGTTATTGGGAACACGATGCTGAAGAAAATAGCTGGATCTGGGTCACCGGCTGCTGGCGTGAACCACCCATAGGCTATGGCTGGCTGCCGGGTTATTGGGCCCAATTGAGGCCCGATCAATGGAGACGGGTCAGTGGTTTGTGGTGCATGGGTGACGGCGAAAGTTTCATGCTGGATTACTCTCCAGCACCGCCACAGAAGTCATTGGCCTCAGGTTCCATGCCCCCAAAGTTGGATAACAGGGATCCTAAATCAAAAGGCCTCTTTTACAGCCCAGCCGGCTGGGATTGGACAGGTAACAGATACAACTGGCGGGTAGGGAGGCTGGAGCGTTTGGCAGACAACCAAGTCTGGCAGGAACAGCGACAAATCTGGACACCAGCGGGCTTTATCCCTTCCATGGGCTATGTTGACCACCGTATCAATTTGCGGGGCATCGCCTACGCTCCGCTGCGTGTTGTGAACAAACCAAAAACCCTGAAATTACCCAAAAAGCCGGTGGAAATTCCAATTGTTGAGGTGGTTGAGCCGGCGGGCGTTTGGAACGCCAACGCCTGGATCGAGGCTTCCTGGCGCGACCGCTTGGGCACATACTATTTTGGCGACTATTATAATCCTGATTGGGCTAAATCTGGATTGGTTCCCGCCCGCGATGCCCGAAGAAGGCATGGGGACGCCTGGCTTCAATCCATCGAGGAGCTTGCAAATATCAACGATGCCGCCATTCGACGAATCACCTGGCAACACTCCGAGCGTAGCCGAGGCAGACAGACCCCTCCGCCCCGAGTCACCAAATTGGACCAGCCGCCCGCCGCAGGGGAGATTGCTCTTGTGCTGCCCGCCTTGCGGTTGGACCCATCAGATCTGCGCAAATCAGAACTTGAAAAGCTTGCCTTGGAGGTCGCCGATCAGCAAAAGCGTTTGATCCAAGCCAGGCAAGAGTTGGAGAAGCAGGGCCAAGAGGGCAAGCGCGTTTCCCTCAAAACCCCACCTCCTTTCAAGAAAGCGGATGATTCAGAGGAGACTTCGCCGTCAAAATCGGTTCAACCAAAAAAGTAGTAATTTCGCTAATTATTCAACCCAAATAGCCAAAAATACTCATTCGATTCACAACACTAGGCTTTCCTATTTTAACCGGCGGGGCATATTTGTTTCGCGATGGCAATTCTCGTGACGGGGGTGGAACCGTTCAGGGAATGTCTGCGATTCATCCTCCGGAGATTGCACCCATGATTTGGAAGTGTTCCCTGGCTTTCATGGCTGGGATTACCTTGGCGGGATTTGCCTCCGCCCAACAGTCCTCCAAGCAAGGCGCCATTCAGGGCGCAACTCAGGCCCCAGCCAGGCCCCAAGCGGCTCAGGTCGCTCAGGCCCCTCAGGCTCCTCAAGCACCTCGATCCCGCAAAGTGATCGTCAAAGAGTGCGTGCCCGAAACCTACCAAGTGAAAGTGACCACTTGGCAGAGCGAAATGGTTGACCAAACCGTTCGCGTTCCACACAAGGTCATGGTGGACGAAACTCGCACCCGCCCGGTCATCGACACCGAATGGGTCACCGAGATGCGCGATTGCCGCCGCACAGTGGTCGATTGCGTACCCACCGAGGAGACCCGCACGGTTTACCGCAAGGTGACAACTTGCCAACCAGTAACCACTGTCAAGCGCACCGTTGTCGACAATGGCCACTGGGAATGCGTCGAGGTTCCAACCCTCTGCCATCAGATCAAAGAGCACTTCCACGCCAAGTTCCCTTGCCGCAAGGGTGGATGCGACTCCCTGATCTATCAACCCATGATCGACTCCTGCTTTGATGGCGGCATGGTCAAGGGTGGTTCCATAAAGGGTGGCGATTCGATTAAGGGTGGCACCAAGGGTTGCCAGCCCGTTTACGAGGCCCCCTGCGAGAAGCCAATCCCCACTCGCACCGTGCGCCAGTGGAAGTCTTGCCCCCAGGTGATTGAAACCCCCTGCACCAAGATGCAACGCGTCACCGAGTGCGTTCCCGAGACGATCACTGTGTGTGTGAACAAGAAGGTTTACCGCACCGAAGTCGACCAAAAGCCAGTGCGCGTTTGCAAGAAATCTTGCCGCATGGAAACCTACACTGTTCAGGTCTGCAAGACCGAATGGACCACCGAAACCCGCCAGGTTTGCCGCAAGGTTCCTGTGGAGAACTACGAAACCCGCACCCGCTATGTGACCCGCTGCACCGAGCAGGAAGTCGCCATCGAAGATTGCGGTTGCGCTAGCGATCTGTGCGACTTGGGTTGCAACCTAGGTTGCGGCAAACTTGGCCGTCTGGCAGGCAGGATCAAGGCTCACAAGATCCATAGCTTCCCAATGGCCAGTAGTTACATGCCCTCCACCAAAGGCTGCGACTGCAACTGATTTCGCTAGTTCGGCAGGATGAACAACAAGCCGGGGGCGGTGGAGAAATCCACCGCCCCCAATGCTTTTCACCGCTTCATTCCGGCCCTGACTCAGATTGGCCAGTTAAACTCCAAGTTCCGCCTTGGCTTCTTTGAAGGCGTTGACAGCGAAGGCAAGTTCCACCGCCGTGTGGGCCGCGCACACTTGGGTTCGGATTCGCGCCTTACCCATAGGGACAACCGGGTAGGAGAAGCCGATCACATATAGCCCCTTGGCCAAAAGCTTCTCGGCCATGTTGGCCGCCAAGACAGCGTCCCCAAGCATCACCGGGGTGATCGGGTGCACGCCCGGAATGATGTGAAAACCAGCCGCGGTCATTTCCGTGCGGAACCAGGTAGTGTTGCTTTCCAGCCTGTCGCGCAATTCGGTCGACTCCGTCAGCAATTTGAGCGATTCAAGAGAGGCGGCAACGATGGGTGGTGGCAACGAGTTGCTGAAGAGATAGGGTCTCGAACGCTGCCGCAGCATTTGGACCAGTTCTGCAGAGCCGCAGGTATATCCCCCAGAGCCTCCCCCCAACGCCTTACCCAAAGTTCCGGTGAGGATGTCAATACGCTCCATGCAGTCGTGAAACTCATGGGTGCCCCGCCCGGTCTTGCCCACAAAACCGGTGGCATGGGAATCGTCCACCATGATCATCGCGTCGTATTTGTCTGCAAGCTCGCAAACCCCCGGCAAGTTGGCGATGGTCCCATCCATCGAAAACACGCCATCGGTCGCGATAAGTCGAAACCGGCAATCAGCCGCTTCTTTCAGCCGTTCTTCCAGATCGGCCATATTGCTGTTCTTGTATCGCAACCGCTTGGCTTTGCATAACCGAATGCCATCAATAATGGATGCGTGGTTCAGCTCGTCCGAGATGATCGCATCCTCCGGTCCAAGGATGGTCTCGAATAGCCCTCCATTGGCATCCCAGCACGAGGAATACAGAATCGTGTCAGCCTTGCCAAGAAAGCCAGCCAAGGCAGCTTCCAATTCCTTGTGGATTTCAACCGTGCCGCATATGAAGCGAACGCTGGCCATGCCGTAGCCCCAACGGTCGATGGCATCCTTGGCGGCTTTCCGTATCCGCGGATGGTTGGCCAAGCCAAGGTAATTGTTGGCGCACAGGTTCAGTACTTCCTGGCCACCGCGTATCGTGGCCTCCGGTTGCTGGGGCGAATTGAGAACCCGCTCCCCCTTGAAAAGCCCGCTCGAGCGAATGCCATCCAACTGGGTCTGCAGGTGTTCAGTGAATCGGACCGCCGGTTTGCTGGCTGACATCTCAGCCCTCCTTCCAAGTGAGAATGACCTTGCCAGACTGGCCTGAGTGCATTGCCTCAAAGCCTTTCTCGAAATCGGTATAGTTGAACCGGTGGGTGATGACAGGTGAAATATCCAGGCCCGATTGCACCAGCACGCTCATCTGGTACCAGGTTTCATACATTTCGCGCCCGTAAATGCCACGGATCGTGAGCATGTTGAAGATCACTGTGTTCCAGTTGATCGACATCTCTCCGCCTGCGGGAATGCCCAGCATGGCGATTTTTCCGCCATGACACATGTTGGCCAACATGTCGCGGAAGGCCTGCGGGTTTCCCGACATTTCCAAACCCACATCAAACCCTTCGCGCATGCCCAGCTCTTTTTGCACGCTTGCAAGGTCCCGCTCGCGCACATCCACCGTGGTGGTGGCGCCCATCTTCCGCGCCAGTTCCAACCGGTATGGGTTCACATCCGTCACCACCACATTGCGGGCTCCCGCATGGCGCACCACAGCCGCAGCCATGGCTCCAATTGGGCCAGCTCCGGTGATTAAAACATCTTCTCCCAAAACCGGGAACTGAAGCGCCGTGTGCACCGCGTTGCCCAAGGGATCAAAAATGGATTGCACATCGCGCGGAATGTTCCCTTCATGGTGCCACACATTGGTCACAGGCAGGGACAAATATTCCGCGAATGCGCCCGGCCGGTTGACGCCCACGCCCGAGGTGTCTTTGCACAGGTGCCGCCTTCCGGCCAAACAGTTGCGGCACCGTCCGCACACCACATGCCCTTCACCACTGACAATTTCGCCTTCCTTGAATCCCGTCGCGTTCGAGCCGCACGCCACAATCCGCCCCACAAACTCATGGCCAACCACCATGGGAACAGGGATGGTTTTTTGTGCCCACGAATCCCAGTCGTAGATATGCAGATCAGTACCGCAAATACCGGTACGCAGCACCTCAATCAGCACATCATTGATGCCAAAAGAGGGTACAGGAACGTCTTCCAGCCAAAGCCCTCTTTCGGCCTTGCGCTTCACCAAGGCCTTCATCGTAGTCATGGCACTTTTTTCTCCTGCGGGACACTGCTTGTCATACTAGTGGGCAGGCAGGGCTTAGGCACCGCTGCCCCGGCCAAACGGATAAACAAAATCGCCCGGGAAAATTTCCCCGGGCGTTTGGAGTGATTAGCGAAAATGGTGCTTTTTCCTGCAAATAGCCACCATCATTTTAACAGTTCTTCCAAGGCCGGCGTCACTGCGTCTGCCCAGATTCGGTAGCCTTTGGGGCTCAGGTGCAACTGGTCAGGCATAATTTCCTTGGGAATCGAGCCATCTTCAGCCTTGAATTTCTGGCCAATGTCCATGAATTTTACTTGTTTGCCACCATCATCCAATTTGGCAATCCGTGCGTTCACGGCGACAAGCTTGGCACTTTGAGCCTCGCGGGCTGCTGGGTCTTTGCCGGTGGCGCGGGGGAAGATTGCAAGCAAAAGTACCTTGGTCTTGGGCGATCGCTTCTGGATTTCCTTCACAATGGCCTCAACTCCTTCGGCAATCTCCTCAGCACTGTTGTCCTTGCCATTACTATTGTTGGTGCCAATCATCAGCATCAGGGCCTTGGGCTTGATGCTATCAAACTCCCCATTTTGTAGCCGCCACAACACATGCTGGGTGCGGTCGCCACCAATGCCAAAGTTGGCGGCCTTTTTAGACTTGAATTCGTTGTCAAAAATCTCTGAGCCACCGCCCTTGCCATGGCCTTCACCGCCCCAAGCGTCGGTGATGCTGTCACCCAAAAAAAGCAGGTCAATATCGCCCCGCTTGGCGATCTCCACAAACTTCTCGTGCCGTGGCATCCATTTGGCGTCTCTGGGGGTCGGCTTTATCGCTGAATGCAACTTGGTTTGGTTGCTGTCTTTCTGGTCTGCCCGCAATGCCGGGCCAAATGTGGCCACCAGCGCGGCAGCCAAAGTGAGAAGCGAAATCATGCGATACATGAGAGGGTTTCCTTTAGACCGGGTTGCCATTGCCACAAAGAACCAGATTACGTTCCCATCAACCCAATTGCCACCAGCTCCATTAGGCCTTAATTGCCGCTCAGAATACGCAATAACATAGCAGGGGTGACCATCTGCCTCAGGGCAGCCATCCGCACCTCTGCAATGCTTTTTGGATTTTTGCCAATTATTGAAATGAAACACAGGCACATTTCATTGGTGGTCTGTTCCCCCCAAACGGCTTCCTTGGGAGGAGTCGAGGGGTTCAGCGGGTTATCAGCGCTATTGTCATACCACGCATCCATCACAAACTTGCTGCCTGCCGGTACCTCAACCTGCTCCTTGCACATGTAAGTGTCTTGCCAATTGAAATTCCAATCTTTTACCCAGACAAGCGGGATCTCCCTGCCCTCGGGGGTGATCGCCCGCACTTTCATTTCCTTGCCCAAAAGGTGCATATGCGGGGTCATAGCCACCACGCGAACCGTCTCCGGCACCGTGAACTCAACATGGCGGTTATAACGCTTTTCGCCTGCCGTAATCCGTATGTCCCGGCTCAGCATGGGCAGCAAGCCAACGATGTTTTCAGCAGGCTTCGGGGTGAAATAAATTCCGAGTTTGCTCTTATCTTTTTCCGTTTTTCCAGATGGGTGATAGTGCATTTGTACCACCACATCGCTACCCTTGGCCAGCATGCGCCCCAACCCCTCGGGCAATCGGCGCGGGGTGCTGCCCGGTGCCCATCCGCCCAAGCCACCTGTGGGCAGAAATCCAGGCCCACCAAAGGTCGCAAAACCCGGCTCGGCATCCTTGGCATCCAGTTTTCGCGCTAATCCCCGTTGATCTAAAAATACCAGCGCATGGTGTACCACCCGCGCATTGCCAGGTTCAAATTCAATCGCCGCCACTGTCCGGTCTTCTTTCAAACCTGTGGGCAGCACAAAACACCGGTAAACATCGTTACCACCAGCCGGAACCGTGAACTCAGCTGGCATTTCCAATATCAGGTCCGGTTTGCCCAGTTGCCAGTTGCTTTCAAAGGCAGGGGGCTTGGGCGCCTTTGCAAGGTCGCCACTAGGCGCCCCAATTTTTGCCCACTTGGCCAGTACACCCTTTTCATCATCGCTCAAAACACGCGCATCATGAAACTGGTTGTAATCAGGCTCTGGCTTCCACGGAGGCATCCGGCCTTCCTGCGTGATTTGAACAATGAAATTCGCTCGCTTGCGGGCATCTTCATAGTTGAGCAGCGAAAAAGGCGCCACTTCTTCAGGCCGGTGGCAGACCACACAGTGCTTGATCAAAATTGGGGCGACATGCTCGGCATAGTTGGGCGCCACCGGTACAGCCAGTGGCACCGCGAGGCAGAAAATCAGGCTAATCATCCGTTGCCCCCTGCATGAACCAAAACTTTTGCCCAAAAAATGATGATGTCCAAATCATAGCAGTGTTTGGGTGGAGAATGGGAGATATGTGTAGATATAAAGCTGGGTAAACTGGCCTTGATTCCATTACCCTTCCCAGACAATGGCAAGAAAAGGTTCTCTGCGCCTCTTCGGAACGCACTCGTAGTCGGTGGAGTAGGGTCATGGGTAATAAATGTGGCAATGGTTTTGCGTTATCGTGGTTGCAGCCCGCCATGGGTGTAACTCTGGTCGGCCTTGCTGCAATTGCCGGGTGCCAAGGTTCTCCTTCCTCGTCACCTGCCAGTTCCACGGGTAACTTCCGCTTTGGCCAACAGACTCAGCAGGCAATAGACCAGTTCAAAAATCAGGCTCAAGGCACGGCCCAGGCCGGTAACACCGCCCTCCAATCTGGCGCCCAAGACCTTCAAAAATCCGTCAGCTCCCAAATGGCCAGCCTCGATGCCCAGCGTCAACAACTCACCCTTCAGGCCCAAAGCAGCACCGGGCAAGCAAAGCAGAATATCGATAACCAAGTGGCAGCCATCGATGCACAACGGGCCCAGTTGACCAGCCAATTGAAACAGGCCGGGCAAACCACCCAGCAAAATCTCATGCAAACACGCGACTCTCTCAATCAATCAGCGCTGCAAATTCAGCAAACACTCACCACCCCGCTTCCAGCCCCTGCTCCTGTGCCAGCGGCAACCCTCCCCGCAATCGCTCCACCTACCCGCTAACGCAGTGCGAGCGCATGGCAATCCAGTTGGGCACCACAAAAGTGGTGCCCACTTTCGTAGAGGGATCGTATTCGGTTGGAAATTCCCTGAAAGCAGAAGCCGCGTGGCGGATGACCTGGTCAAATAAAGTTTACCATCAACTTTATAGCATATTTCCCTCTGCTTAATTTTCCTCTGGAATTTCAGAGCCAGCCCCATTCCGAGTGCAAAAATTTTTAAAAAAGACAGCAATAATCGATAATGGCTATTGAGTTGTCCTTGGTTTTCCTAGTTGTCAAAATGCGACAGGTATTCATCAATTCCCGGGTAGGGCGGACTCACCTCCTTCAGTTGGCGAATCGTGTCCCTCCTCAGCTCCGCTTCTTGCGCCTCTTTCAGCCGCCCTTGCATCCGCTGGCTGCGCAGAAAAACAAAATAAGTATCCAGCGTGTCTGCCAAACAATAAGTGTTCACACGGTCAAGGCGGCCTGCTTCCACCAAGTCATAGACATCATCACCAGTGGTGCCATGTTTGCCAGGCAAGCCAATCCGTTTCGCCAACAGGTTCAGCCCACCCGTGAAATACCGCAGCGCACCCTGGTTGCTGAAAAAGTCCTGCAAATCGATATGCAATCCGGCGCCCTTGAACCGTTCTCGCCTGGGCATGTAAGCGCTGATGTCAATTCCATGATCAAATGCCGCCAATTCCATGACTGGCAAATCAAATCCACGGCCGTTGAAACTCACAAGCGGGGCTTGGGCGTGTGAGCACACACCCTTCCAAAACTGTTCCACCACTTGGTGCTGCCTAAATTGCGGGGAATCCAAACACACCATTTTCTCAACCGAATAGTCCTTGCGCACCCTAATCACGCAAGCAGCGACAACCTTCATGAAAGTCGGGGCCACAAACGAGGAATCACCCCGCCCTCGCGACAATGCATCTTCCATCGCCCGGCGGATGGCCTCCCGCGGATTGCCAATCAGGTGCGGGTACTTCACACGGGCGATCAAATCCCCGTCAGGCACGGTTTCAATATCGAACACTAACCAACCGGGGGGCTGTGGGGTTTGTTCGCCGTTCATCGTTTTTCCCCGGTCATTCAACAATGCTTACCCTTCACGCCTTCTTTCATTCAACCCTGCTACTCGCACTCGAGCAAGCGACCTGCAGACGGCATCCACCCGCTTCGGGTACAAAGGTGAGATAGAAGGAGGATCAGATCCATATGTCCCAGGCTGAGAATACCCCAACCACCACCACAACCACATCCGGCGGAGAGGACCGCAAGGCCGCTCGCCTGCTGATGTTTGTAATCGTTTTTATTGACTTGCTGGGCTTTGGTATCGTTTTGCCGCTTCTGCCAGCCTATGCCGACAAATATCTCACTCCGCTTATGGGCGAAAAAAACAACCTCTCAGGCTTGGTTCTCGGCCTGTTGATGTCTTCCTTTTCCATGATGCAGTTCCTCTTCGCCCCCGCTTGGGGCAGGCTTTCAGACCGTATTGGCCGTCGGCCGGTTTTGCTGGTTGGTTTGGCAGGCTCCGTATTGGCCTATGCGCTGTTTGGCATCGCCTCAGACCTCTCTTCTGAAAGTGCCGCCATTGCTTTAGCCCTACTGTTTGCCTCACGCGCAGGCGCCGGCATTGCTGGTGCCACTATCAGCACCGCCCAGGCAGTGATTGCCGACTGCACCCCCCCCGAAAAACGCAAGCTGGGCATGGCCCTCATCGGCGCCGCATTTGGTATCGGCTTCACCTTCGGCCCCATTTTGGGCTTCTTGGCCTTACTTCTGTTCCCAGACCGTTTGGGCATCACAGGATGGCTGGCAAGCGCACTTAGTGCTGTCGCCTTGGTGCTGGCTATGGTGAAATTACCAGAAACCCGAAAACCGGGCGGCCCACCCTCCTCCCGCAAGCTGTTCGATGGGGCCGCATTCTCCAAAGTCCTCAAAGACAAGGCTCTCGGCCCTGTTGTGCTGGTTTCCTTCTTGTCCACGTTTGGTTTTGGAGGTTTCGAATCCACCCTGGCCCTGCTCAATAAAGAAGTGATGGGTCTCGTCGAAAAATATAATTTCCTCGTTTTTGCTAGCATTGGCTTGGTTCTCGCTTTTACCAATGGCGCCTACCGTGGCATGGCCAAGCGGGTTCCCGAAGAAAAGGCCATGGCACTGGGAATCACCCTCATGGGGGCGGGTGTAGCCATGCTGGCCCTGGTGGTGGCCTTGCACCGGGCCGAACAACCCTGGGGGCTAAAAATGGCCATTTTGGCCCCCAGCCTCATCCTAGCAGTAGTTGGCTATGCTTTGCTAACACCTAGCGTCCAGTCCTTGGTAAGCCGCAGGGCGGATGAACATCGCCAAGGTGAGGTGCTGGGGGTGAACCAGTCCTGCTCGGCTTTGGCGCGTATTTTGGGCCCGCTAGCCGCCCTCAGCCTGTATAAACTGGACGCCCTTTTACCCTTCATTTTGGGTGGAGCGGTCGTTCTCTGCATGTTGCCTTTATTGCCAAGCATTCGCCGTGGCGCCCAAACCATCGCTTCGGGCGAAAAGGGTGAGGGAAATACAGGGGGTTGATTCGGAGTTGGACATGGCCGAACAGCTTCAACCAATTCCACCCGGCAAAAAACACAACCAGGTGGAAATCTATCCACCACCAGCACCCCGCTTGCGTCATCCCATCATTTTGGCCCACGGCCTGTTTGGGTTTGATCAGGTCAGCCTGCTGGGAAAGCCAGTGGTTCACTATTTTGCGGGTGTCCCCGCATGGCTCAGGGCTGCTGGAAATCAGGTCCATGTTTCACGCGTGGCACCCATGGGGCCCATTTCCCGTCGGGCGGAACAACTGGCCCAATTTGTCCGCCACCACGCCAGTGATCATCCGGTCCACCTCGTTGCCCACAGCATGGGTGGGCTCGATTCCAGGTTTGCCATCAATAACTTGGGATTGGCTGAGCAGGTCATCAGCCTGACCACCCTGGGAACACCCCACCGTGGCACGGTCATAGCGGACAAAGTCGTCAGTTGGACCCGCCTGCCCATAGGCCTCGAGCATTGGCTGCGCCGATTTGGGGCAGATCTCGAGGCCCTGCGCGATCTGGCCAGACCCGCAATGGCTGAATTCAACCGTAAAAATCCCAACGATCTCAGGGTGACCTATGCTTCTGTTGCAGGCGAATTCTCGCCCGAATGGAGTTGGCGGATGGGCCTTTTCCCGCACAGGTTGATCACCACCCCCATCCTTCAGGCCGAAGAAGGCCCCAATGATGGCATGGTCTCCGTTCAGTCAGCCCAATGGGGCAACCATTCCGAAGTTTGGCGGGGCGACCATTTCAATTTGGTCAATTGGCACCTGCCTTCCAGCAGGCCAGAAGACGAAAATGGCCCCCGCTGGTTCCAATGGGCAAACATGATTAAGCGCTTGCAGGCCTTGGACACCAAGCGTTAAAAGCCAGCAATGGCAAATTTGGATAAAGGGGCAAGATGGCTGGTTTGGTTCGCGCATCCGGGGGGGTGGGATTGTTCCGTCTGGAGTTTTTTCAGATTGGATTGAAGTCCCCGACTTGCCCTTGAACCGTGGGTATAATCGAGTGCGCGGTGGATACCAGACCCTGAGTCACACAGGCAAAGGAAACCCTGCGCGATGACAAACATGTCTTGGATGGGGAATCACAACCCGCTGTTGGCGAACGCGGCTTCGGACATGCTGGTTGCCAGCATTGCCTTAGTAGTTGTTTTGCTACTGGCAGCTCAAATCTTGCGCCTGGCTGACAGGTGGCGCCGTCAATCTGATAAGCCGATTCTGTCGGCTCAGGAAGAGATGGCGGAGTACCGTCGCTGGGTGGAAGAGGGGTTGGTGAGCCGGGAGGAATTCGAACAGCTCAAGCGAAAACTGGAACCCGCATTGCGGGCGGAACTGGATGCTTTAGCGGGAAAAAACCCGCCCACTCCAGAAGAACTAAGCAAGCAGCTGGTTCCCATACCGCCTGAAAAGGTGCCAGACCCCTCCGCCGGGGGGCCTGAAACCGCGGAAGGCAGCAAATCTTGAGCAAGTTTACCCCTTTGGCTGACACCGTATTGCGTCCTTAGCCCGGCCGACCATAGAATCGGCCCCCGCGAGAGGATGCATTCGACTCCGGTTTTGCTGGCTCCCCAGCTTTAGGCATGCCCGGTGTTTGTTAGTACTGACCATGGCCCCAATAACAGGGCCCGATGCTTGGGAGTAAGTATGGCGACCAAGGACCTTCCACCCGGCGGAAAGAAACCCACTAGCGGGTCTAGCCGGGCGAGAAACGCCTCGTGCTCCTTTTGCCGCAAAAGCTACCGCGATGCAGGCCCACTGGTCGAGGGACCAGGCGATGTCTTCATCTGTGGCGAATGCGTCGAGCTTTGCGAGTCGATCATCGAGCAAGAGAAGCGCCGTCGGGGCGGAACCAAAACCAATTCATCCGACACTCCAAGCCCTCGCTCCATCACAGGCAAGCTCGATCAATATGTGATCGGTCAGCAGCGCGCCAAAAAGGTGCTATCGGTTGCCCTTCATAACCACTATAAGCGCCTGTCTCTGGTAGGTCAGACCAGCACCGGTGATGTGGAACTGGAAAAGAGTAACATCCTGCTCATCGGGCCCACAGGCTCGGGCAAGACGCTCCTCGCCAGAACCATGGCCAAAATTCTCGATGTGCCCTTCGCCATTGGCGACGCCACCACACTCACCGAAGCGGGCTATGTGGGTGAGGATGTCGAAAATCTTCTCCTCAAGCTGCTTCATGCCGCCGATTTCGAT
>CAIWHS010000108.1 GCA_903912515.1 uncultured Planctomycetaceae bacterium | reverse complement strand
TAAGCTTCGCACCGCCCGTAAGCGCCGTCGCAAGGCCTTGAATCACCCGACCCCCAAGGCCCTCAAGCGCAAGGGTTTTTTGGACCGGAAGCGCCGCAAAGACCGTAAGTGGCCTAAGTAGTCCTGTTTAAAAACAGGTATCTTATTACCCTGGCTTTTCAGCCGGGGTGCTTTTATTTTTGAACCCAATTGGCCGATTTTTATTGATAAGTCAATAGCGAACATTGGATGGTTACCGCATGGTTTTGCGGCTGTGCAATCCTGGGTTGTAGTGATAGCAGTCTTAAAAAAACAACTCTTGAGCTGAAGGATGTCCCGGCCAATGTGATGCAAGTGGCCAGGGAGAAATTGCCTAGCGTTACCTTTGAAACCGCTTGGCAGTTGTCAAACGGGATGTATGAAGTGCGCGGTAAGGCCAAGAACGGAAAGGTTCGCGAGATTGACATCAATCCGGACGGAACAGTGGTGGAGATCGAATGACCCTTGCCTGCCTTTTATCCGTTGGCGTTTTCTAGAAATCCACCTGGGCCCTCACCGCGAACACATTGGCGTTGCTGGGGTCGTATATGCCGCCCTTGCCGTTCCCCTTGTTGTCCAGAAACGAGTGGATGAAGTTAAACTTCATGATGGTGTAAGGGTTGGCGTACCAGTTGACGCCAAAAGTGCCATCGGTCAGGTCGCCGCCGTTCACACCGGCGTCTGACAGGGTGATGTGGGACAAACGCACTGCAACTTCCCAAGCACCTCCCAGGGCCTTGCCGCTACCCGAGGTAGTGTTCGGCATCACGCGGTCGAAGTAGCCTAGATTGCGGTTGTAGGGTCGGTGCTCCCCGGTAAGAAAAAAGGATGCTTGGGCATAATATGCGAAAAAGAATGCTGTCGGATTGTTAACACGGTTCACTTGGCTGGTAGTTAGTTCGCCTTGAAGAGACATGGGCCCAAGAACATAGGCTAATTCAGTGTTTGACAATAGCGCATCGTAAGAGGGAATTCTTCCGGTATTCACAAAAGAAGGTGTGGAGTTAGCGAACTCTGGAGTGCCCACGGTGCCTACAAAAAGGCCCCATTCCGGGGCGTTACCACCGAAAAGCCCGTACTGGATGTTCCCGTTATTCGCCCCGGAATATCCGAAGGATCCGCCGATGTGCAGGAAGTGGTCCTCAAAGTCATTGATGAAGGGCAGGAAGGTGAACCGGCCCATGCCGGCGTAGCCGCCTGAATCACTGAGGTCGTTGGCGAACTGGTCGTTGCCAGAACGGTAGGTGGTTACAAACCAGGTGGCCCGCTTGTCCTCGGAGGCATTGAAAAAACCGATACCCACCCGGCGGAAGGGCTGGAGCAGGAAATTGGGTGCCCGCTCCAAGAAGGTGAGGAACCGGAAGCTTGTAAGTTCTTCCAAGCCCATCGGTTGTTTGAAAATGCCGGCGCGCACCGTTCCAAGGAGCGGGATTTTGGTGAAATCCAGGAAGTTGTCAGTGAAGGTGGGCCGGCCCGGAAAACCAAAATCAAATTGCATGCGGAAATCAACATTCTCCGCCACCGAACCGAAAGCAGTCAGTCGGGCTCGCCGTATTCCGGCGGCGTCTTGCACATCCCCCATGGTTGCTTGGCTAGCTGTACTCTGGTTGAACCAGCCCGCATCCACTTGGAAAACGCCACCAAAGGTCACCTTGGGCCCGCCGGGTTTGGTCCCTGCCACAGTAGGAAGCAGCCGGGCCATGCCATACTCCACGGCGTCCTCGGTGCCGCCTGGGCCTGCATCCAAGGCAGGGCCTTGCCAGATCAACCCAGGCACTGGAGCGGTAATAGGGCCATCGTCAACCGTGAGTGGAAGTGCGTCCGGGTTATTGTTGGGAATTTCCGAAAACGGTTTGTCGGAATCTGCCTTTACAGGTTGGGGATTGGAATCGCGGACTGTCTCAGGATAAGCCAGCCCGCGATTCCAATCCCCAACCAAAAACAGGAAGGCAAATGGCGCAATGGCTGAAAACCATGTATTGTTTTTAGCTTTCATCAGCCATCCTCCAGAGCGTCAATTTGGCCACATATGCTCTGTGGGAAATAGAGTCAAGAACCTGTCCGAAAACTAATGCTGTGGGGGCCAAATTGTTCCCTATGCAGAAATTCAGCATTAGAAATCCAATTGGGCGCGCATGGCAAAGACATTGGCGTTGCTAGGACCGATGGGATCCTTTTGCAGAAAGCTATGGATGAAATTGAAGTAAAGGCGAGTGTAGGGGTTGGCATACCAACTCAATCCGATGGTGCCATCGGTGAGTTTTCCGCCATTGATATTTTCAGAAGTCAGATCAATGCTGGATATCCTGGCTGCGATTTCCCAAGCACCACCAAAGGGGTTGCCCGGTGCCGAGTTTGTCCGAGGGATCACCCGATCCATGACTCCCAGGTTTCGGTTGTACGGATGGTGCTCTCCTGAGAGGAACCATGATATTTGGCCGTAATAAGCCGGAAAAAAAGCGTATGGCTGTTCGGGCCTGTTCACTTGGCTTGTGGTGAATTCGCCTTGAACCATAAGAGGGCCATAGGTCCAAGCCATTTCGAAGTTGGAAAGAAGGGAATTGAGCGCCGCAAATTGGTTGGTGTTCACGAAAGATGGCGTGGAGTTGGCGAACTCGGGGGTGCCAATGGTTCCGGCAAAAAGGCCCCACTCGGGTGAATTGCCGCCAAGTCTGCCGTATTGAATTTTGCCGTTGGTCGCGCCTGAGAACCCAAAGCTACCACCCAAGTGAAAGTACCTGTCATAGTCGCCATCCCATGCCAGCCAGGTCATTCGCCCGATGCTGGCGTAGGCACCGTTGTCGTTGAGATCATCAGCATACTGGTCGGTTCCGGTGCGGTAGGCGCTGACAAACCAAGTGGACCGACCATCTGCGGTGCGATTGAATGTGCCGATTCCAATGCGCCTGACAGGCATCAGCAAAATGTTGGACGAACGCTCCATGAAGACCCCAAAGCGCTGGGCGGTCATGACTTCCAGCCCTTCGGGTTGGCGGAATTGGCCCACCCGAATGGTTCCGAGGAGTGGAATTTTGGTGAAGTCGAGAAAGGTATCCACAAAGGAGGGTCTGGCCGGGGCGGCAAAGTCGAGTGCCATACGGAAATCAATATTTTCCGACACAGAGCCAAAAGCATTGAACCGGGCCCGTCGCAGGCCAGCAGCGTCTTGGACATCTCCCACCGTTAGCCTGCTGGAGGTGCTTTGATTGAACCACCCGGCATCTGCCTGGATGAGCCCGCCAAAAGTTACATTGGGGCCACCAGGTTTCGAGGAGCCAACCGTAGGTAACAATCGCGCCATTCCGTATTCAACAGCCTCCTCACTCCCTCCGGGGCCGGCATCCAATGCGGGCCCTTGCCAAATGAGGGAAGAGATCGGGACCCTACGGGGGAATGCTGGCGCTTCATTCGGATTGGCATCGTCTGAGGGAGGAGGCGTGGGTGGGCCACTATCCACGCTTTGCGTGAATGCACACTGGCAGCAGAGCAGGCCCAAGGCTAGCCCTAGAAAAATCCTTCCCAAACTCATGCAGGCCCCCGAGGCCAAGCGGATGGTCGGTCCCCCCGGACAGATCACCCAAATGGGCAAATACTATCTAGGTGGTTTCTGCGGCAATAGGTAACGGGCCTAGATGTCTCGTGGAACATCAACGAGGCGTCGTGGAACCTTGGGCTTTCAGGAACTGGAGCAGCAGTTCTTCAAGAGAAGAGTGCAGATATTGGTCTTTGGTGGGGGAGGGCGGGGTAAAATTGACCAATCGCACCAACGGCATCCCCGCGGGGTCAATTTCCACCAAGTTGAGGCAGCCGGTGTCTTGTTCGAGTCGGCAAAGCGAATCAAGTGGTGCCTGAAGTAGGTGGAGCAGGGCCAAGCGGATGGTGACACTATGTGCCACCACCAAACACTGGGTCCACGCGGGGTTAAACAATAGTTCGGTCAGCCCTTCAATCACCCTACTTTGGGCCGAGCCAAATGTTTCGCCCCCTAAAAAGGTTGAGGCCTCTGTGAGCCCAGGCCCCAAAGTTTTCAAAACAGCCGTTAGTGTTAAAGGGTCGGTAAATGTATCGCGTTCAGGGCGGGCTATCTGGCCGGGTTCAATTTCGCGCCAGCGCGAATCTTCAATCGCCGGGTGCCCCGGGAGGGCCAGGCTGGCAGTTTGTCGAGTGCGCGGCATCCCGCTAGTCACCAGATGATCTATTTTTAGGCTAGCAAAAAGCTGAGCAGCAGCCTGAGCCTGCTCAATTCCACATGGGGACAATTCTGGTGACGAAAAATCGGCACCAGAGCCGGCAAAATAATCAACTGCACCGTGGCGCATCAGCCAAAGGCGTCGTCTTGGAGGTGGTTGCCACATGTTTGCAGGGGCCTGGTTTTCAGGGCTTGGGGTGAACCATGATCTCGACTTTGCGGAAGTCGATAGGGTGGCTTTCAGATTGGAGGCTGATACTGCCGCCCTCAATCAGAAGGTTTTTAGCGTCTTTAATAAGTGGTTTGGCGGTCTTGTCGCCTGGGTCGTATTGTGGCTTGGAATAACTGAGAACGGTTTTGCCATTGATCTTGTGCTCGATCATCTCCGAGCCCTTCACTACGATCTCAGCGATAACCCACTGCTCGCCATGCATGGTGTCGGAAGTCGAATAGATGCAGTGGGTCTTTTCCAGCTTATCTTTCATCACCACATGGGTGCCCGGGGTGCAAAGGTTTCCGGTGGTACGGGGGTTTTTGCCATCGCCACCGAGAAACTGGACCTCAATGCTGACGGGAAATTCTTGGTCTTTGCCGATGGTGTCCGGATCTTGGCCGTGGATCATCACGCCGCTATTGCGGGTGGCCCAGCCTGGGCCCCCTTTCACTTGATCACCCACAAAACGGTACTCAATGCGCAGGGTGTAATGGCTGAAGGGTTGCTTGTAAAAAAGGTGGCCGAAGCGTGTCCCAAAATCGTCGTAACCGTCGTAGCGCACCTTCAACAGGCCGTCTTCGACGCGGAAGGTGTTTTTGAAGTTGTCACCCAAATCGAAGGTGCGAATTTTTGGGGTCCAGCCGGTAAGATCCTTGCCATTGAAAAGCTGGAACCATTCGCCGGGCTTAGGACCGGAATCTTGTGCCTGGGACAGAGAGGCTGCAAGAACGCAGGTGCAAAGGGCGACAGCGAACCGGGGAAGGGTCATGTCGGATAACTCCGAGAGCAGGGTTTGGGATCAGTCGAGTTCGATGGTCTGGCCCAATTCGGGCATGTCGATCTTGCCCAAATTCTTGGTTGCAAATGCCTTGGCCAATTTTTCGGCCCGTTCCACATCACCATGAACAAGCATGACCTTGGAAGTTTTGCCTTCAAGTGGTGCTACGGCTCGTAAAAAGTCGTTGTGGTCGGCATGGCCTGAGAATCCCCGCACCTGCTCCACTGCTAGCCATTTGTTCCAGCGCTTGCCACCGAAGTGGATGCTGTCATTTTCCTGAAGGGCTTTCTCTCCCAAGGTGCCTGGGGCCTGGAAACTGACCATCAAAAGGGTGCAGCGTGGGTCGTCAACATGGTGCTTGAGGTGCTGAAGAATACGGCCCCCCTCCAACATGCCACCCGAGGCAATGACGATGCGAGAACCTGGGCTAAGCGACGCGTCCATGGCGTCGTCGCGGTTTTCCAACCAGTCGATGTCATCAAAAATACGCAGGGGGACAGAGAATCCCTCTGGATGACGATCGTAAACCTTGGCGAATTTGTGGCCCAAGGGGCTATCCACATGAATATCAAGAGGCGGCACAATGCCTTCTTGCATCCAGGTTTGCAAGAAATGGACCACCATCTGGGTGCGGCCCAAACTAAAGGCGGGGATGAGTATCTTGCCGCCTTCACGCACTGCTCGACGAATGGCCAGACCGGTCTTTTGGGCCATCACCTCCACGCTGTCGTGCAGTTCGCCGCCGTAAGTGCTTTCGCAAATCAAATAATCACTAACAGGTAAGGCTGCGGGCGGCGGGTGAAAATCAATTCCACTTCGCCCAAGGTCGCCGGTGAAAGTGAGTTTGCGATCACGCTCATTTTGACGCCAGCCAATGGTCGCCATGGACGAGCCAAGAATGTGCCCGGCATCGCGCAGGGTGAGTTCAATATCGTCACCAATCGTGACCGACTCGCCGTAGTCTACCGATTCGCAGAGATCAATGGTCAACTCAGCGTCGGCGGTGTCAAATCGGGGTTCGATATTTTTCCCACCCCGATGCCGAGCCATGGATGCCTCGCGTTCCTGAACGCGGGCAGAATCTCGCAACAGCACCTCAAGCAATTCAACATTGGTGGCGTGGGTGAAAATGGGGCCATCGTACCCGTCGCGAACCAGAGAAGCTAAACGGCCACAGTGGTCATGGTGGGAGTGGGTCAGTACCACCGCATCGAGCGAGGTGGGATCAAATGGAAATGGGTCTGGCGGTTTATTGTCTTCCATTTTTCCTGTGGCGATACTTCCACAGTCGAGGAGGATGCGCCGCCCGGCGACCTCAACAAGGTGCATGGTGCCCGTCACCATGCGCGCTGCGCCATGGAAGGTGACACGGGATTTTAAGTTGGACTTTCCGCCCTGTGTTTGGTCTATCATTTCGGCATTGTACTCAATTCTTGCTTGAATTCCTAACCAAGTATTACGGCCAACCCGAAATAGTCGGGGAAACCAAGATGCTTACCCAATAAAGACTTGCAACTTACACCCATACCAAGGCTTCAGCCGATAAGATGGGTTTAATGAAAAACCAAATCCCACCCATTCTGCTGGAAGATAACCACTTATTGGCTTTTGCCAAACCTGCAGGGGTAGCCACTGCCCCCCCTGCAATGGCTGGAGAGCTGACGCTAGCTGATTTGGCGCAATTATATCTAAAAACCAGCTATCGGAAGCCTGGCAATGTCTATCTTGGTGTGGTGCATCGACTTGATAGGCCAACCAGTGGGGTAGTTCTATTCACCAGAACCAGTAAGGCAGCAGCGAGGCTTTCGGGCCAGTTTCATGAAAAAGAAACAGAAAAGGCTTATCTGGCCTGTTTTGAGGAGCGAAAGACTCGATTGCCAGAGCGGGGACAGATGCTTGATTGGATGAGGTCGGAAGGGGCGAGGGCTGGTCAAGGTGTGCGCAAGGCTGAGAGATTGCACCAAGATAGCCGTGGAGCCAAAGAAGCGCTTTTGGATTATGAGGTAATCAGGCGGGTGCCGGGGATGGCATTGGCATTAGTTCGCCCCAAAACCGGGCGAACCCATCAAATTCGTGCCCAATTCGCATGGAGGGGGTGCCCGCTGGTTGGGGACGATCGTTACGGTGCGGCAGGCCCGCTTAGCTGTTCAACAGGGGCCGTGATTGGTCTGCATGCTTGGGGCCTACGGTTTCAGCACCCGACAAAGATCGAGCCATTGGAGCTGGTGGTTAAGCCCGGGCAGGAATGGCCTAATGTTTTGGGTGCTGGTGCTTGGCTGGAAGAGGCATTGAACGCTTTGGAGTCTCCTTGGCGGCAACCATGACCAATCCGAAAATTGTCCATGCGTTGGCAAAGCTCAACGCACTTATTCAGGTCGATTCAGCCGGGCGAGGTTTGGCCCGGGGCGAGCCAAATTTATTTTCAATCCGCAAAGATGATTTTGCGGCTGCCGTTCTAGATTTGGCGGCCCATCCCTTGCCACGGTTGCTGATTGTGACCGGCTTTCCCATAGCCTTGGCTGATCCGCCCGGCACCAGCGAGACAGATGGACCGTCGGGTGCGCTTTTTTTGGCGGAAACAGCCATTCGCCTTGGTTTTCAGCCGGTTTTAGCGGCTGATGGCACCGCTTTGGCCGCTTTGCGGGTTGGCTTGGCCAGTAGGGGGCTACAACGCCAGATACCTGTTGTGGATTTAAGCGCATTGCCAAGGGAGCCTGAAAAACAGGCTGATGCCCTGAAACGCTGGCAGGGTGATTTCACCCATTTGATTTCTATTGAACGCGCTGGGGCCACCCATTCTTTTGAGACGGCCCATGCGGCGCATCCTGAGCTGGATAAGGCGCGCTTTGACCATCAAATGCCAGAGGCAAATCGAGGCAAGGCCTTTTCCATGCGGGGGGTTGACCTTTCACCGTGGAATTTTCCAGCCCACGGCCTGTTCGAGTACCCGGATTCGGGGTGGACAACTGTGGGAATAGGGGACGGTGGCAATGAGCTGGGCATGGGACTGGCTGGCTGGGAATTGATTGCCGACCGTATTCCCAATGGTGGGGCCATCGCTTGCCGAGTGAAAACTAACCATCTTATTGTGTGTGGGGTGAGTAATTGGGGTGGGTGGGCTTTGGGTGCTGGATGGGCCATTGCAAAGGGTAAAAAACCAAGCTGGTTGGACTCGGCCCGCGAACAAAAACTACTAGCGCTGATGGTGGACAAGGGGCCATTGGTGGATGGGGTGACTTCTCGGAAATTGCCAACTATTGATGGGTTGGCTTGGTATCACCATGCCCGTTTGATCCAAGCGATGATTGAAGTGGCTAAGGAAAGCCTGGAGCCTTAGCGGATTCAACAAAAAGTGCTGGGACGGGAGGGTTATGGCTGGTTAGCTTTGTCAATCTTTCAATGTGTGATCAACCTTGGTATGATTGAATAAATCGCTTGATTTCAAGGTATTGAAGGTGAGTTGGCGGTGGAATTGCAGCAGGTTGGCCAAGGTGATTCCGTTTCACAACCAACCGGGCCTTCCCCGGAATTGGCGGCTGAAATTGCAGATGTGGCCTGCCGATTGGCAGCATCTGGTCCTGAAGAGATTTTGGCTTGGGCGTGCGAACGGTTTGGTTCACGCCTAACGATGGCCACAGCCTTCGGTGTAGAAGGCTGCTTGATTATTCATTTTCTTGCCAAACTTTCTTCCGATGTCAGGGTGTTCAACCTCGACACCGGTTACCAATTTGTTGAGACGCTTGAGGTTCGCCAGAAAATTTTGCAGCGCTACGGCATGGAAGTGGAGTATGTCCGCCCTGAAACAACGCGGGAGGAATATGAGAAGCTCCATGGAGGGCCTCTTTATGGTGTTCGCCCGGACCAATGCTGCCATGATCGCAAGGTGATTCCACTTCGACGGGCGCTGGCCGGTTACTCCGCTTGGATCAGTTCCATCCGAAAAGACCAAACCGCTGATCGCGGCCAAGCCAAAGTGGTCCAGTGGGATGCCAAATTTAATTTGGTGAAGGTGAACCCGTTGCTTAATTGGGATAAATCAGCGGTTTGGAAGGTCGTGCTCAACGAAAAAGTGCCGTATAACAGTCTTCATGACCAAGGTTATCCAAGCATTGGTTGCCAACCTTGTACAACTGCAGTGGCCGATGGAGAAGACGAGCGCTCTGGGCGCTGGCGGGGCAAGGTTAAAAAAGAATGCGGGCTCCATGTAGTCGAGCATTCTGATGGCAGTGGCATCTAATTTAGCTGGTTTTTGAGGGGTGAACTTCGCAATGCGACTTTCCGCAAAAGCTGAATATGCCTGTATTGCCCTTATGGAACTGGCCGCCACCAATGATCAGCCAGGGCCTGTGCGTATTCGGCAGATTGCCGGAACCCAAGGAATTCCAGAACGGTTTTTGGTGCAGATCCTTCTGGCCCTGAAAACAGTTGGATTGGTGGAAAGCACCCGAGGAGCCCAAGGGGGCTACAGGCTGGCACGGTCTCCCGATCAAATCAGCTTGGGTGAAATTGTTGATGCGATTGATGGGCGCCCGGCGGCCCATCGCCCTCCAGCAGATGGAAACGATCAGGCCACACCCCTTGCACGCGCTTTGTTCGAAATTTGGTGCGATGTAGCAAAGCTGGAGCGCGATTACATCGACCGCACTTCACTGGCAGATATCCTGAATCGAGCCCAAATGGCCGACGCGCCGATGTACCAAATTTAAAAAAGCTTTAGATTTTCGGCAGCCAGGTGCCGCCTACTTTACCCAGAATTCCTAAATTTTAAAAATTATTTTGGTAGGTTGATTGGCAGACGGATTCCTGACTTTATTTTAAAAAATAATAATTACGGAAGTCCTTTGATTTCAATGGTTTAGGGTACGAAATTGCCAGTGGTGGCCTTTCGCTAATTGCCATTTATAGTTTCAGCTGCAAGGCTCTACCATATCGAAGATGGGAAGTCTGGGTCAAGTGGGAAATCGGTTTTCCCTCACATTTCAACCCCAGGGCCCTCCACCGGTTGCCGATAGGCTGGGTAGGCTCTATCGATAATGGAGACGGCAGCCTTTGCGCCGTTTTTGACGGTGGTATCGATTTTGATAGTTATTCCGGCGCAAGCTGGAATCCAGCACGGGGCAAGTCTGGTATCTGGTTTCTAACACTGTGCTGGTAGTTTTTGGAAAGGACGATCCGATGTTGAAAAAGTTGTGCACCTTGATTGTCGCCGCTGCTTTCGCAATGGAAGCTTGTGCAGGGCCTTTTGGCCTGAACCGTAGGGGCGTTGGCAACACTGGTGGTGGTAGTGGTTATGTGGACACCTCTTCCGCCCAAAGCGTGGCCAACTATTTGGCCAGTTCTCAGCGCGTTGGTCACTTTGGCGGTTCCTACGCATTTGAGGGCGTGGGCATGGGTGGTTCATCCCAAGCTGCCATCAATTCCTGCTGCAAGCCCCGTTTTGGCGGTTCTCCCCGCGAAGTGGGTGTGGCCCAGGGCGCCAATGGCATGTTCTATGCTTGCTGCCGTTGGTAATTAATCGATCAATGCTAGTGTGAGTGGCAATAAAAATAACACGGTTATTTTAGAGAACCGGAGCCGGTGAGACTTTTCACTGAGATCCGCTCACGCGGCCTGGCCTTGAGTGCCAGGCCGCTTCCATTTTCCAGGACGGTTTTCTTCGTCACGGGGCCGGGCAAAGCGCAAAACGACCAACTCACTTAAGCACCCGGTGTGTGCCACCAAGGCTGATCCTTCGCCTCCTAGATTGAGCCATTCAAATTCTTTGCCGGGCAAAGCATGATTTTCTGTTCGAATCTTATTGCTTGCCGGAACAATCAATTGGCCGCTTTCCCCTTCCAGATGTCTGATAGCCCAAGACCAACAAAGCCCTGTCTGCCAGCCGGCAGGGAATCGAATTGCCGCCAGAAGTTCCTTTTCATTTGAATTGTGGCTTACCTGCCACAATTGAATTCCTTCGTGACCAAGCAGTGGTTTGGGGGAGGCCTTCGCCAAGGTTTGCGTGTCGGACAAAAAAAGCCAATTACCAGAGCGCTCAGAAAGTAGCACAGATTTCCCCATGGGTATTCTTCCCTTGTAACTGCAATGAGTCACTTAAAATTCATTGCCGGCATAAAACGAATTCAAACCGGGTAAATCAGTCACCCACATCAACGCGAACCACTTCACCTGTGAGTTTGCCTACCAGCTTTTGGACAGGTGCCAATGGGGCCAAATTGTCAACCTTGTCCCAAGAGTGATCGCATATTTTTAAATGCCCCGCAGAAATCTTGCCCATACCTTGGGTGCCGTCTAGACCCACCCATTGACCGTCGATCCAAACCTCGGTCCAAGCATGAAAACCCAGGTATGGTTTGGTGCCACCTGACCCTGATTTTTGCACATAGAGCAGGCCAAATGCGGTTCGGGCCGGCATATTCGAAGCTCGACAAAGGGCCGCCAAGGTCAGCGCTGCGTGGCGGCAGTCACCACGCCAACTCCCCAAAAATTCAGACACGCTCGCAAGGGGTGCGGCCGAGTCAGGTTTCAAATTGCGTTGGACAAAGCGTTCCAAGCGAGTCGCCGCAGTCCAGCAATCACCGTCCAAACCTCCAGCCATGGCGGCCACTTGACGCACTTTAGGGTGATCAGTGTCGATAAATTTGCTGGTCCCATAGAACTCGCGCGGGGCGTCGGCAGCACCCACTACCCGATCAGGCTTTTTGCCTGCCAATACAGCTATCTCAATGCTGCCGTCGGGCATAAGCCTGGCTTGTTGCCTCAAATCTTCAGCAATGGGGTTTGGCCCGGCAATATCGAATAAATTACCTTCACCTTTTGGCCTTAGCCGGTAGATCACACGCCTAGCCTGTTTGATGTTGGGGACAGGGCGATCCAACGGGATGAGGCTCGCCTCTCCTAAATCCTTGCCTTTGGTTTCCCGCAGTGCCAAGCGAACTGCTTCCGGTGTGCTTTTGGTCAACACAACAGCGCCCAAACCGTCTAATTGCATTTTCCTGCGCACGACCTTGTGTTCGGCATCCAACCACCACGAGGTGGAACCAAGTTCCACTGCTGCCTCACGTAGAAGCTTGGGCTTCCAGTCAACCCGCACCAACTCCACAGATTCGCCACCAACTGCCAGTTTTTCGGGGGGTAGCATGGTGACAGTGAGCCCAACCACCTGATTGATCAGGGGTTCATGGCCCAGAATGCGGGCACTTTCTCCTGCTTGCAGATTTCGTTTTTCAGGCAATTGTTCCCGGGCCCTTAGCCCAAGAACAGAACCTGACCAGGTTTGAGGGGACAATTCTTTGCCTGCCCCATCGCGGAACAGCATCCGGTCTGGGTCTTCCGCATCGCGTTTACCTTCTATCTGAACAAGCACTTTGCCGTTTTGTCCCTGTTTCAAGGTAAGGGCCTCAACCCGCCCCTTGTTGTCCTCCAAGTTTGAAACTTCTTGCTTGAGCCGAATGGTGCTACCGTAGCGCTGCAGAACCAACTCCAGTTCTTGAGAAACCAGGAAGGCTGACTTGGAAGGATCGGTTCCAGGGGTCTCCCTGACCGTCATGCGCCAAGATCCAACAGCTTCTTGATCCAACTGCACCAAATACCAAGCCTCTTCCAGGAGCTTGCCGGAGGGGCTGGGTAAATCGGCAGCGGTGAGAAGCAATGGCAGCAAAAGGAGCCCTGGCAGCCAGGCCAACATCGAGCCTAACTGAAAAGCGGCTGTGGCATGGCCTTGGTGGGCAAATCTGAAGTTGGGCATGGGATTGGCCTCCCGGGAGGGAGTACTTCTGTGTGAGGGCCAAAAAACTAAGGCGGGACGATCCGTAGGGTCAGAATCGGAAAGGCCAAGCAGTAACTTGTTTGTAAAACGGGGCAACTTGAGGGAATAGGTAATTTTTTTGGATATTTGGGCAAAGATTGCTGGTAGGGAAAGCAGTCCGGTCAAAGAAGGTGGATAAGGTAAAAAAGGTGCGCAGAGTCTTCCTGGTGTGCATGCCCCATACGGAGCAATCAGTCCTAGAAATTCGGGATTTCCTCGAGCAGGGTGCTTTCCTCTTTCCACCCATGAGGCATAGAGTGTTGTGGGCATCGGGCAACCCGTTGCTTTCACATCATGCAAATGCAGTCACCGGGTGTCCGTCGGTTCCCCAGGTGGCGAGGAAGGCAGTAGGTGCACATGGTTGTTGATAGCAACGAAGCAGGCAAGTTTCGTTTGCCAAAAGGCATCCGTCCCGGTCCGCAATCGACTGTTATCCCCAAGGAAGGCTATCGCCATGGGGTGTTCAAGGACGGCGGACGTAAGGTTCCCATGTTGGCGGCGAGCGTTTCAGCAGAGCGCCTCTTCGAGGTATTCGCCGACTTGCTGGGCGTTTTTGAAGACAGCGTGGATGTTTATCTGCAAAGGCATGCCGGCGGGGATAAGGCCCGCGAGATGCTGAGGGAAGGCGTGGAGTTGCCTGTGCTTTTAAGCAATCTCTACGGGGCCGAGGAATTGCTGGTTGATGATGGTGCCACTGGATTGGTGGTTTGCGCCAGCCAGGGCAAGCAAATGACGGAAGTGCATTTCGACGACCACAAAGCATTGATTGTTTATGCCTACAACCTGACGCCATTTATGGAGGTGCTTGATCAGCACCTGATTCCGCGAGATCCAAACCATCGATTGGTCTTGGAAGAGCAGCATATTCATCTTGAGATGC
>CAIWHS010000107.1 GCA_903912515.1 uncultured Planctomycetaceae bacterium | reverse complement strand
CGGTTGGCCGATGCCTACGAGTGCGGCGCGGAAGACGCCTTGTTCTTCCAGAGCCACGGCCTCGATGCTATCGGCTGGCAGGTCCCCTGTGGGGGTGCGTACCCGTTGTGATTTGCGCCCAAGGAACCAAATGCGACCGAGAGAATCAAGAAAGCCCAGATCGCCCATGCGGTGGAAGGGCCGGCCCTCGAGGGTGAGTTTGTGGAGTGCGTCCATGTCGGGACGGTTGAAATAGGACTGGGTGACTTGGTCGCCAGCGACGGCGATCTCGCCCACCTCGCCTGGCTGGAGAACCTGAGGCGGGTTGGCGGGATCGAGCGGGCCATCCTGCAGGGCGAGGATGCGGACGGTTGCGGCGGGTGCGGGCCAACCGACACAAGTGCCTTTGCCTTGGGCGGTGAGGTGGCTGGTGGATTCGAGGATGTCGACGCTGCCAATGCAGGCAACGGGCAGGGCCTCGGTAGCGCCGTAGGGCGTGAAGACTTGGGCTGTGCGCGAGAGTTGCGGGGTGAGCCTGCGCAGCAAGGGTGCGGGAACGGGTGCTCCTGCAGACACGAGTCGTTTGAGGCGTTGGAGGCCGCCAGTGGCAACGCCTGGGTGGGTGAGCAAGCGATTGAGAAGTGCTGGTGAGCCGAAGAGGTTATCGACTTGGTATGTCTGGATTGCCTGGAGCAGGTAGGCGGGGTTGGCGGTTGCGGGCTTGGTGAAGTCCATGCGGGGGATGATGGCACGCATGCCGAGGAGCGGGGCGTAGAGCCCGAAGAGTGGAAATGTGGACAGGTCGGTCTCGCCGGGTTGGATGTTGAGCATGCGGCCGAGGGCATCGCACTGGGCGAGGAAATTGCGTTGCGTGTAGAGGGCACCCTTGGCTGGCCCTGTGGAACCGCTGGTGAAGAGGATCCCGGCGGGGCCGCCATCTTTGTACGGGGGTGTGGGACCGGAGGGAAGTTTGTCGGTGGAGCGAACGCCTGGGAAAAACCCGCCAACACGGAGCACCCAGCGAACCTGTGGGCACCAGCCGAAAAGTTTGCGGGCGAGTAAGGCTTTGGGAGAGCCAATGAAAGCGACGGGGTCAGCTTGTTTGAGGCAGGCGGCGAGCCCCTTGAGGCCCATGCCAGGGTCGATGAGGACCATGACGGCCCCCAGTTGCAGCATGCCGTGCATGAGTGCGAAGAAGCGGGGGCCGGGTGGAACGAGCACCGCCACGCGGTCGCCCGGCTGGATGCCCAGTGCGGACAGGCCGCTGGCGATGCGGGAGGCCTCTTGAACCAGGCGGGTGGCGGTCCAGGATTCGGCGATACCGCCGGCGGCGTTGAGTGCGAGGATGGCGGGTTCGCGCGCGGAGGCAGATTGACCGACCACGGTGGCCAGCCTCCAGGCTACATTTTCCGGATCTTTTGAGGCGGAATCAGGTGGCGGAGCCATGGACGGGCTCCAGAAAGTTCCGAATTTCAGCCAAGCATGGCTCGAGAACATCTTCCAACAGCCAGTGGCCGGCTTGGGGGTATTCGACGCAGCGGGCGTCGGGGCGGCGGGTTCGCCAGGTATCGAGAAACGGTTTGGTGAAAACGAAATCCTTCATGCCCCAAAGGACCATGAGGGGCTTTTCGGCAAGATTACCGAGGTTTTCCGAAGTATTTTGGACCAAGTTCCAGGAGGGGTGGGATTGGGTGAGGGGGATATCCTCGACAAAACGGAGGGTGGCCTCGCGCTCATCAGAAGTGTGGTAGGGAGCGAGAAAACCGGCTTGGACTTCGGCGCTGAGCGGTTTGACTGTGCCATAGCGAATGGCGCCACGCACAAAGGCGTTGAAACCGCGGATGAGCAGTGAACCAAGGCCCGGAGTGCGGGCAATGCGAAGGGACATGGGGATGGATGCGCCTGCTGGCAGGCCAAAGCCGGCGGTGTTCATGACGACTATACGGCCGACGCGAGTTGGGTTTTGGACTGCCCAGGCGAGGCCGATCATGCCGCCCCAGTCGTGGACGATTAGATCAACCGGACCGGTGGGGGCGAGTTGATGGACGAGGTTGCCAAAGTCGGCCACGCGCTCTTTGAGGGTGAAGCAATAGCCTAGGGGTGCCAAATCGGACATGCCGCAGCCGATATGGTCTGGAATGATGACCCGGCGGGTTTTGGCGAGGGGTTCGACGAGGCCCCGGAAGAGATAGGACCAGGAAGGGTTGCCATGGACCATGACCACGGGGCGGCCGGCACCGCGGTCGACCGAGTGCATGAAGGCGCCGTGAGGCATGCGGACAAAGCGGCCCGGCCAACCAACGGGGACTTTTGGCATGCGCGCCAAAACGGCGGCGGCCCGGGCTGGTATGCCTTGGCAAACCTGCAGTGGATCGGAGGTGTTGACAGAAGGGTTCACCAGCGTGCTCCCAGCATGAGGCAGTTGAGCCCGCTACCAATGCCCAGCAGGGCGACTTTGCGACCGGGTTGCAAAAAGCCCCGGTCCTGGGCCAGGCCAACGGCGGAGGGCAAAGCAGCGGAGCCCATGTTACCGAGGTGCTCGAAAATACTGAAATCTTGATCTGGGCCGAGGCGGAAGGCACGCAGCATGGCCTCGCGGTGCGGTGCGCCTACTTGGTGGCCGACCACCCGGTCGACCGCGCCTTGCCAATCCGGCAATTCGGCTTGGAGGTCTGCCCAGGTTTGGCGACCGAGTTCGACACCATCGCGCAAGACGGCGACGGAGTCTGTGACCATGGTTTGGCGGACATGGGTGGCGCTACCGGCGAGGTGTGGGATGGGGCGATCGAGATCATCGGCGAGGCCCCACCAGCATAGGCCATGTTTTTCGGGCCAAGCGCGGGCGACGGCGGCCTCGAGTTTGGGTTTTCCTGGGATGTAGGAGCCATCTGTGACAAGGATGGCGGCAGCTCCGGAGCCGCCGGTGAAGGTGGCGAGCGTTTCGCGGTAGTTTGCCGGAGTGGGATTTGCCAGAAGAGTGGCAATGGCACGCTCGTTGATTTCGCGGGCACTCTCGCAGCTGACGACCATACCGGCACGGATGTGGCCAAGTTCGATGGAGGCGGCGATGTCGAGGACGCCATTGAGTGCGCCCAGGCAGGCATTGGAGATATCGCGGATGACTGTTTTGCCTGATAGGCCGAGGAAATGGGCGACCCGGCACGCGGTGGCGGGCTCGAAGCGTTCGCGGCAGACGCCGGCGTAGATGAGAGCCCCCAGGTCTTGGACTGGCACGCCTGCCTTGTTGAGGGCTTTTTTGGCGGCCCGGGCGGCAGCTTCGGCCAGGGGTTGGCCTTCTTCCCACCAGCGGCGTTCGCGGATGCCGGTGAGGGCCTGCAATTGTCCGGCCGGGATGCGGAGGCGTTCGAGAGCGGGTGCGACTCTTGCCTCCAGCTCATCGCTGGCGACAACGACGGGAGCCAACTCACTGGCGAAGGCATCGAGGCTGACGCGTTGGTAGCGCATGAGCTTAGCGGACCTCCGTGCCAGTTGGGTGAAATGCCAGGCTAAAATGATTCATGGCGTAGAGGACTTTTTCGCCCACCAATAGCCAACCGCGTGCTTGGACAATTTTGTTTGAATCGTTGCGTGCGGTGATTTCGGCAATGATTCGCACTTCGGGAATGCCTGGGGTGACTTGGCCACGGTAGATCCATTCATGTTCTGAGTTGGGCTGGAGAGAGCAATGGCCGGGGCCCCACCAGATTCTTGCCGCATGGGACACCAGTTGCAGGAAGCCCTCAAGGCCGAGGGAGCCTGGCCAGACGGGATCTTGGTAGAAGTGGGCGTTGAAGAACCATTCGTTGGGGTTGACATCTTTTCGGCCTTCGAGCCAACCGAGACGGTTTTCGCCACCATCGGAGACAAAGGCGACGCGGTCGATCATGCGCCAGCGCTGGTTGGGCTCGCAGGGGCCTTCTGGGAAGGCGAGGAAGTGGGGGCGGGTGGGCGGTTGCCAGAATTTGGCCCGGTCGTCGATGAGGCCGACCTGCTTTTCGAGAGCTTCTTTGGGGAAGAAGCCAAAGCTTGTCCAGCCTTGGTAGACTTGGACCTGGCCGCAACGGACATCGAGGGTGTATTCGAGGAGGATCATGCCGCCTGAGGCGGAAACCTTGGTTTGTTGGACTGTGGTGACCAGAGTGCCATCTGTAGGCAGCACAAGCACCAGTTGGCGGGCTTTGCCACCGAGGTTGCGGAAGCTGACATCGACCGGGCTGGTGAGGGCTGCGCCACCATGGGCTGCGAGCCAACCGCAGACCTGAAGGGCGACCTCGAGCAGGACCGCGAAGGGCATGTCGGGTTGGGCACCCTCTGCGAAATACCAGGCATTGGGCGGGATATCGTATTCGGCCTCGGCGATAGCGCCTTGTTCCAATTTCCAGGGTGTGGCTTGGAGGCCGACGATGCGATCGACAAACAGGTAGGGCGGACCGGGCAGTCGCGCTAGCACTCTATCATGGTCGAAAATCTTATAGCGGTCCCCAAAGCCTTCGGACGGATTGCCTACCGCATAGGCCATGATTTGTTGTGGACCGTAAAGGGTGCGGCGGCCGGCTGGTGCTGGGGAAGCGGACCAGAGGTTATTGAGGAATTGGCGGTTCATCTGGAAGCCGATGCCCGAGAATTGCAGCGACATGTCGCGAATCTCGACGATGGGTTTGCCATCGGCAATGAGGATGGCGTCGGCAATGGCGCGGGGTTCGGGCGAGAGGTTGAGTTCGCGCACCGTGACTTCGTAGCGGAGCGTGCGGGCGCCTGGGATGACCTGGCCGCGACATTTCAGCTTGCTGGTGATTCCTGGGACCGGATCGGCGCGCCAAGTTCCCTCTGGCGCGACGAAGCCCATGCGCCAAAGGAGGACCCGCAGTGCCTGGGCGCAGCCCTCGTACATCAGCGTGCCGGGCATCACTTGATCATCGACAAAGTGGCAAACCAGGTACCAGGCGTCGGTTTCGATCTCGAGTTCGGCGTGGATTTGGCCCAGGCCGTATTCGCCGCCACGGGGATCGATGTGAGGGATGGTGTGGATGAGTGTGAGCAAGCCTGCGGGCAGGCGTGGAGGGGTACCCAAAGCCAATGCACCCAGGGAGGGATGCAGGGGTGAAAGATCGCCTTGGCGGAGGCGATTGACGGCGGCGCGATCGAGCGAGCTGGCGCCGGGCGGCGCACATTGGTCGTTTGCGGTGCCGACGGGCAGGCGGGAGGCGGAGGATCCGATGAGGCCTTTGCCCTTGGCGAGTTCTTCTGGTGAGAAGAAACCGGCGCAGCCATTGCGCATGCTCAGCAGGGGTTGGCCATCGACAGTGGCATCGTAATGGAAGCGAAAGAGTGTGGTTTTGTCGTGCTGGAAGAAGCCATCGACATGAATGTCGTAGAGGATGGTTTTGCCAACGCCTGGGCGCGGGGCGTGGTAGGTGACCTCGGCATCGAGAAGGCGGTAAAAGGCGAGACCTTTTGTCTGGAAATCAATACCAAGCCAGCCTGCCAAGAGCATGTCGGCCTGACCGGCCTCGACACACACGGCTAGTGGAATGCAACCTTGGTCGAGGTACCACGCATCGGGACGGATGGTGTGGTCTGTGACCACACGGCCGGTGGCAAGGGAGCAGGGTTCTCCCTCGATGCTGTGGACGCGGTGCACAAGCAACAGGGGTTCATCGGGCAGGCGAACCCGAGAGGGGAATTGGTCTATAAGGGCATAGCGAGACCCCATGGCCTGAGCGACCGAGCCACGGGCGAAATGCAGGCACTGTTGCCAATTCATTTGGTTGTAGACATCGGGCAGTGGCTGGTCTTGGACGACCGAAACAGGGACTGTTTCGCTGGGTAAGGCGGTGACCAAGCGACCCAAAATATCGAGTGTGCTGACATGGTGGCGGAGGTAGGCCTCATGCGCCTGCGCTGTTTGGCTGCGAGCACTTGACCAGACATCCCAGAATGGATCGGCCGTTAGCACAGGTGGGAGAGCGACCTCGATGAAATTGGGCGCTGGTTGAATTGGGAGAGCGGATGTGACTATTGGGGCCGGCGGTGGCGGCGCAATGACCACCGGCTGGAGCTTGAATTCAGGTTTTGGTGGCGGCGCTGGCGGTGGTGTTGGGGGGGGAGCCACAGGTTCGGGCTTGCGGGGCCATTTTGGCTGATGGGGATGGTAGGGGATAGTGGCCAAGGTGCTGGCAGAATTTAGCTCAGCACCTGTTGAGGGGCGGGTATTGGAAATATTTGGCATTTGCCAGCCGACACGATGGACAGCGAGGTGGGCAAGGCCTTGGACAAAGGACTGAATGCCTTGCAACTCGCTTGCTGGGCCGGGCTGGAGGGCTAGTGCGTGGTGTGGCAAATCGATGAGGCTATTGCCAACCCAGCGGGTGCAGGAAGCGCCTGGGCCTACCTCGAGGAAGTGTCTGGCACCTTCGGCATAGACTTTTCGGACAGTTGCCGGGAAGTCGAGCGGGTGAAGGAGGCCACATACAAATGCCTCTGCGAGTGGGCCTTCTTCCTGGGGCACCAAGCCGCCTGTGGAGGCGAAATAGCAAGAGATTTCGGGTTTGGGCTGCGCTGAACGGGTGTGGAGTTCGCGGTAGGCTTTGAGGGCCGGTTGGGCGGCTGGGCAGTGAGCGGCTGTGGCATCTGGCAAGGGAACAAAGCGATCGGCGGCGTGCCTGCGAGCCCATGCCCGAACGGACCTGTCTTCGCCACCTACCAAGCAGGCTTCGGGGCCGACGCGGGCCAACAGATAAACAGGAGCGGCGGAGTCGATTGTGCCCAGAACCTGATCTGCTGGCAGTTCGACGTAGAGATTCGACCAGTTGAAGATTTCATCGTCGGGCAGGCCGAGGGCTTTTCTGGGAGCGCGCCAAGGGTTGACCAGATCGTTATGGAAGAGGCTGGCAATTTGCAAATCTTGGCGCATGCCTTCGCGATCAGGCCAGATATCTAGGGCGAGGAGTTGCGCGGACTCACCCAGACTGAAGCCCAGCGAGGAAGTGACCGGGACATTGAGGGCCAGCAGGGACTGTGTGACCAGTCTGCCCAGGGCGATTTGGGCGAGCATGCGGCGGACATGGCCGCCTGAGCCCGGTGACTCTTCTGAGGGTTGTGGTGGAATTTGCCACCAGGTGCGGTCTGGTCGCCAAATATCGGCTGTGAGGTCTTCACTGGCGAGGTCGCCAACAAGAGTGGCCAGTTCCCTGCCCATGCCTGTGAAATACATGCCTGAGCCTGGGAAGACGAGGGCCACGCTGCCACCGAGGGGCTGGGCGGTGGAGAGACCGCGGTCGGGGCCGGGAATGGTCGAGAGGGAGTCGAGCGCCTGAAGGCCTGTGGCCAGCAGCCTTCGGCTCACTTCGCGTGCAAGGTGGGGCAGACCTTCGACCGATGCGGGCATGAGTGCGACCGCGAAAGGCATTTCGGGGTTGGCTGGGCCATGGATCCAGCCGCTTGAGGGCGGGTTCGCGGCCAAGGCATCGAGGGCTTTTGCAAGGCTTTCGGGGCTGTCGCCTTCGACCACAGCCAACTTCACACCCTTTTTAAATTCCTTATTATCGTTGACAGACAGGACTGGATCGCGCGGGATGGGCCCTTCTTCGACCAGAACGCAAGCGGCTTGGCCGCCGCCGAGATGCAAAAGGCCACCCAGCCTGCGTTCGCGGGAAGACGGGGCGAGCCATGCTGCGGGTTTGGCGAGACTGACCAGGCTGCCGTCGACACGGTCGATCGCGAGGCCGGGTGTGGGTGCGAGAACCCTATGATCTATTCTACTTAATAGATCGACAAATTCTAAAAGACCAGCAGCGTGGCCAGTGTGGCGGTGGTTTTCGGACGGTGGCGAGGCGACGCATTGGCCGATTCCGCCGCGCGGTGCCAGCACCTCGGACAGGACGCGCCTTGCGGGCTCGCCATCGACGACCATTTGGCCGAGTCGTTCGGGGTGGATTTCTGATTCGGCGAAGGCCTGTTCCAAAGCCCTGCAGCCGGCGGGGTCGAGATCGGCATCGGGTTGAGCTGATGGCGTGTGGTGGTGGTTGATGCCAAGGCCACGCAACACACCCAGGATGTTGTGTTTGCGGCCGATGGCATCTTCGAGGCGCTCAAGAACTACCAGAGCGGCGCCGGGTTTGGCACCGGGCAGATTGTCGCGAAATTCGGGATCGAGATCGATGCCGGCCACCAGGGCGATATCGATGGAACGATTTTGCAAGGCCCTGCGGGCGCACTCGAGGGCAGCGAGGCCTGAGACCTGGTCGGCGCAAATGACGAAGGAAGGGCCGGTGGCCTGATAATCCCGGGCCACCCGACTTGCTGCCAAACTGACGAGGTTACCCAGTGTGTGTTCGGCATCGAGTGGCGGGTGGATGTCGTCGAGCTGTTCTGAAGAGATCCAATCGCAGCGGCCGGCAAGCAACCAGCGCAAATGGAAACCTGTGGTTCGGGAATCGAGGCCTGAGCCGACATAGATTCCCATTTGGCCAAGCTTGGCCAGTTTGGTGTCGTTATCGGTTTGGTCGAGGAGTGGCTCGAGGGCCCTTCGGGCCATTTCGCGCGTGACCGCCTGCTGGGGGAGCATGCCGCCTGCTTCGCGGGGTGGCAGCGGGACGCGGCCGCCACGCACGGCCATGGTGGAGCCGGCAGTGTTGTCGAGGCTTTCG
>CAIWHS010000106.1 GCA_903912515.1 uncultured Planctomycetaceae bacterium | reverse complement strand
GCTGCCGGCAACCAGGCCACCGACAAATCGCAGGCAAGGCAGCTCAGCCTCGCTTTGCAGGAAGACCCGGTCCGACTGCGCGAACTACTCACCTTTGCCACCCGTGCCCTATCCCCCGCTGGTGAAGGCGCCTCGCCAAAACCCGGCGCTGTGGAAATGAACCAGTCCCCGTGGAAGCCCATGACCCTGCAACTGCTGGGCCGATGGGCCCTTGAACTGCGCTCATTCTCCGAGGCGGTGGTACTCCACCGCGCTCTGTTATCCCTGCGCGGGGCAGATCGCGATGTCCGCTTTGCTGGCCGGATCAGCTTTGCCGAAGTTCTGGTACAAGACCATCGCTACGACGAGGCCAGCCGCGTGGTGCGCGAGGCACTAGCCGAATCGAAGCCGGGCCAAGAGCGGGTCCAGACTCGCCTCTGGCTGGCCGGTATCCTCAGCCAAATGAAAGAGAACGAGCGTGCCCTCGAGCAAGTCGATCTGGCCGAGGCCGAGGCACCCGAACACTTGCTGCACAAAACCCAAATATCGCGCGCCCGCGTGGTCGCTGAGGCCGGCCGGCCCGAAGAGTCTCTCGCCATTCTGGCCAAACTGCGCGAAAAACTCCTCGGCTTGGAAGACCGCCGAAACGCGGCGCTCACCAGCTTCTACATTCTCGACAAGCTCAAGCGTCTGGCCGAGGCAGATAAGGAACTCGAAGCACTGCTCCAGATCGATCCCAATGATGCCCAAGTCTGCAATGCCCTCAGCTACAGTTGGTCAGAACGCAACATGCGACTCGACGAGGCCGAACGCCTCATCCGCCGGTGCCTGAAAAACGAGGAAGAAGAACAGCGCCAAGGCAAACGCGACACGGGCGACCGCACCGGCTGGAGCCCCCACCCCTCGGCAAGTTATGTCGACACCCTGGGCTGGGTCTTCTACCGCCAAGGCAAACTCGATCAGGCACTGCGCGAACTCGACCGGGCACTCGCCCTTCCAGGCGGCGACGACCCCGAAATCTGGGAACACAGAGGCGATATCCTCAACGCCCTCAACCGCAGGGTCGAAGCCATCTCAAGCTGGCGCCGAGCTCTCGTTCAACTCGAGACCATACCCCACCACTCCAAGGCCTCCAGACGAAATATTTTGGTCGAAAAATTGCGCCCCGGAGAGGCTACACCTAGCCCGCCCAAGCGGTAAGATACATCTCACGGTTTCAGATTCGGGAGAGAAGCATGTCTGGGCGATGGCATCGTCTTCGACAAAGTCAATCACCAGGGCTCCGGCCCGGGTAGCGCCACCAGTTATGCCAACACCCTCACCGACATCCGCAGCCAAACCAACCGAGAAGTCCTTAAAATCTTCCAAATTCGAAACACGATAGCCGGCTAAGGTTCGGCCCCATCCACCCCTTCACACCACCGGATTATTGCCATGCGCCACTTGGTCACCCTCACACTCCTCGCGGGCCTGAACGCAGCGGCCTCCGCGCAACAACCCGGCCCCTGGATCGATTTTCTCACTGGCGAACCAACCTCCAACTTCAATAACCCAGACCCCATGTGGGTCCGGTCTGGTGATGTCCAACTCGATCAGGCAAATCCCAAAAAACTCCTCAACCAG
Organism: uncultured Planctomycetaceae bacterium; assembly: GCA_903912515.1. GTDB lineage: Bacteria > Planctomycetota > Planctomycetia > Gemmatales > Gemmataceae > UBA6894. The sequence goes on along the minus strand of CAIWHS010000106.1, from coordinate 11,575 downwards.
CCCGGCAATACCGTCTGGAGCAATCTCCCCAAAGGATCCTGCAGAGATCTCTTCACCAAGGCCCAGTTCACCAACCCAGAGGTCGAACTCGAGTTCTGCATCCCCAAGGGGTCAAACTCGGGCATCAAATTGATGGGTGTCTACGAGATCCAAATTTCCGACAGCCACGGCCAAAAACGGGTCGACGGCAAAGATTGCGGCGGCATCTACCCCCGCACCGAACTGCGCCCCGTTTACCGCGATCTGGACTTGGGCATCGAACCCAAGCTCAACGCTTGTGGCAAGCCAGGGGATTGGCAAACCCTGCACATCCTCTTCAAGGGTGCCCGCTACGAAACCCGCGATGGCAAACAAAAAAAGGTGCAAAATGCCTGCTTTGACCTCGTCGAGCTCAACGGCCAGATCGTCCACCAAAACCAAATCGTTGAATCCGCCACCGGCCTGAACTGGACCCGCTCCGAGCCCGCCAAAGGCCCACTCATGTTCCAGCTCGATCACGGCCCAGTGGCTCTTCGCAAGTTCCGCGCCCGCGAAAACACTGCCTCAAAATAAGAAAAAGGGCACTTTTGGCTTTTTTTCCCTGCAAAAACAGCCCCCGCATCGAAAGGGATCTTTGTTCCCTCTTTTCATCAACTCCAAGCGGTTCAGCCCCTAAGCTTGCCAAAAAATTCCTTTTTTGACGCTTTTCCCCAATAAAATCACACAATTTTCATATACACTTATACGTAAGACCCTATATTAGTACTTTAGTGTTTCGATTTTTGTTAACGGTTCCCCATTCGGCCCCAAATGATTTGGCGGCCTTCAGCTAGGCAGGATGCCTCCCCTCACTGGAGGAAGCCATGGCCTTCGACCTAAACGAACTTTTTATCAGCATGCTCCGCAATGGCCCTGTTGCCAGCCGCTTTGGCCGCTGGCAAGCAGGCCTGCACTACCCCGCCCTGCAACTTTTTGGTCAACCCCTGACCTTGCGATTTGAAACAAGCTACCCCGGAACAGAGCCAATCCCCTGCTGCGAACAGACCGATTTAGCCACTAGCGTGGTCAACCGGCTGCCCTCCCTGCTACCTTGGGTCGAAACCGTCCTGCGTGAAACTTTGTCAGTCGAATCGTTCTCACTCCAGGCAATTGCCCGCCAAAGCCATATTCTCATCGATCGCCACACGCTCATTGAGGCAGGCCCCGCCCGTTGGGCCCTAGTCGTCAAAAGCGGCGATCCGTTCGATCCTGGCTGGCAGCTCGACTTCGACGCCAGCACCCTGCTTCACCTCTCCGAACGCGGTGAACTCTGTACGGCTGCCACTCGCTGATCTTCCCAAGCCAACTTTCTAGACAGCTAACTCCCACCCACCGCCACCAAACCGGCCCTGCGCTGGCCGGTTTGCACCATATCCATCACCTTCCCGGTATGATCCATCGCCAAGTGGAACCTTGCGTTCCCTTCCAAGCGGTGCAGCGAGATGTGGTAGTCGTCACTGGTTTTCATCAACACATTCAGTTGATCATCCTTCCTTGGGATCCGCAGCCTACCCCACGACCCGTCACCCAAATACTGCACCCCATTGCAATGCTCCATGCCGCCTATTAGCGGCTTGGTTCTTTTGAAGGTATGGTCATGGTGCTCCAGCACCACCGGAACCCGGTACTTGTCAAACAAGGGCACCCAATGCTTGCGCTGGTTCTCCCCTGTCCCATGCACCGTTTTGCCATCCTTCCCCAATACCGCCAAAGGGTTGCGGTGCGACGGATAAGCCGGCACATGGTTCACCACCAAGGTATGCGGGTGGTCCTTCCGCGCCGCTAGCGTTCTGTCCAGCCAATCGGTTTGAGCCCCCTCCACCCTCGAGGTGTGCCCGGTGTCCAACAGTACCAAACTGAGATAGTCGCCAAAGTCCAGCGTGTTGTAACCGGTCTCGGGAAACAGGCCATCAAAAAGTGGATAAAAAAAGGTCGCCTTATCGCGCGCCCCATAACCGCCATTCACCTCATGGTTGCCAATACACACTACCAGCGGAACCAATCGCCCCTCGGTGTCCACCATGGTGGTCGAGTAATTCCTCAGAAATGCCAGGCTCACCTCTGGGGATCGGCCATTGTCATACCCCAAATCCCCGCCAATCACCGCGAACATCGGGTTTTGCCGCGCCGCCAAACGGTTGTTTTCCAAACACGCCAAATTCACACCGCAGTCACCGCCAGAGATGAAAGAAAAACTGTCTGTCGCCTTGCGAGGCATGGTACGAAACCGCCAAGTAGGCGAGCTTTTGCCAATCTTGAACACATGCTCAGTCCCAGGGCTCAACCCGGTCAGCTCAGCCCGGTACACCAAAAAATCGGTCATCGGAAAATACTTGGCTTGGGGAAGCACACTGCGCCAAGGCACGATGGTTGGCTTGGCCTTCGAATCCACCGCAGCCAGCGGGTCTTTCCGCGTCGTCACCCGCGAATCATCGGTGAAGAAAACCGTGGTATCAGGTGTTTCCCCACGCACCCCAATCCACTGCACCACCATGGTCGTGGTCGGATCCCGGTGCCAAGTCAAAAACAGGGTCTGGGGCTGAAAGGCCGGTAACTCTGCCCCCAACCGGCGCAAAATAGCCTCAGTTGCCGCATCCTTGGGTTGGTATGGGGCCTTGGGTGGTGAGCCATTTTGGCCAAACAAATAACTGCCGGTGCCTAGCGAGGCTACCGAACTACCCAAAAAAATGCGTCGATTGGCTGATCGCATAGCGTTTTACCCCAAGGCTTTTACCTTTAACCTACTCCCCCCAGGGTGGGTGATAAATAAAAAACCCGCAAATAACGCATTTTGCGCCCTTCACTGTTCCGATTAAAACGATGACACGATAAAATTGGCGCCAAAAACGAAAAAACCCGCTTGGAATTAACCAAGCGGGTCTTTTCAATTTGGTAAGAGTGGGACTTGAACCCACGACCCCAGCCTTTTCAGGGCTGTGCTCTACCGACTGAGCTATCTTACCGGTCCAGTCAGGCGAACCTGACATTCTCGATGTTAACCGGGCAAGTGACAAACCGTCAACGCTTACCCGATAATCATCGTGATTTGGCTAATCACTTGCCCGTACGCTTCACCTTGTTGGACGGACGAATCATAACCAAGCCATTATTGTGGCCAGGAACTGACCCGCGAATCAAAATCACATTGTTTTCCGCATCAATGCTCACAACTTCCAGGTTGCGGGTGGTCACGCGCTCGGCACCATACTGGCCGGGCATCTTCTTGCCCTTCTTAGGCCGGCCAAAACCGCGGTTGCTGGCCAGCGAGCTGGTACTACCAACCGATCGGTGATTCTTCTTGGCACCGTGGCTGGCTGGCAAACCAGCAAAGTTCCAACGCTTCATCGTGCCTGTATAGCCGCGGCCCTTGGTGGTGCCGATCACATCAACCTTTTGACCGTCCTTGAACACCTCACCAACTGTCAGCTTCGCGCCAACAGCCACGGTTGCTGGGCCTTCCAGACGAAATTCACGAATGAACTTCTGGGGTTCGCAGTCTGCCTTGGCAGTCATGGTGTCTGATGTGCCACCCTGCTTGATGCGCTCGCGACGCTTCGAGCTCAATTCACCAGACACATGGCCTCGCTCCGCGCGGGTTGCGCGTTTGCGGGATTTGTCCAGAAAACCCACCTGAACGGCGTCGTAACCGTCTTTTTCTTTGGTGCGAATCTGCAACACAGGGCAAGGCCCTGCCTGCAATACTGTTACGGGCTCTGCATTGCCCTTCGCATCGAAAACTTGGGTCATGCCCACTTTTAGGGCGAGAATACCGATAGGCATGGCGCTAAGGCCCCTTTCATCATCCCCTTAAACTCATCTGGCCACTGCTCACACCAACTTGGCGGGCATCATGGCCGGGAAGGCAATGCTTCCACGGAGCGGGAAAACATCATTTTTAGCGCAAACCAAGCCCCTCGGGCAAGGCAAATCGGAAACGCTACCATTAGCTTTCGGCGTTTTCCCCCCTCTTAATCAGAGTCACCCAACCTTCCAACCACCTGCTCCTCAACCGCCGGACTAACAAACCACAATCCATGTTAAGCCATTACTAAATATACACTTGTGTCAAAATATACCCCACCATCTACCTCCAGCCAGCCACCCAACCCTGCCATATTCCAGCCAAATCGCTCCCATCGAGTTGCGCTTTTTGCATCGCTTCGGCCATTTCTACCCGCTCCTGATTCTCCCCAGGCGCGAATTGCTTCACCAAAATGGCCATTTTGCCCGCCCTGGGGCCATAGGCGATCCAATAGGCAAAACCTGCTTGGGCTGCCAAGGCCTTGCTTCCTTGGATCGTTGGGTCCCAAGGCGCCTCTTTTTGCGTCTTGGCAAACAGCTGCGCATTACGCCGGATTTCCCCCAAATACCCACGCATCGACTGATTGTGCGCCTGAAAGCTCGTCGCTTTGCCAAATGCTTCAGCAAGCCAGGCAGGCAACTGGTTTTTCGCACCCGCCGCCTGCTGAAACACTGCCCGGGCCACAACTTCCCCCACTTGCACTTCTAAACCCGGGTGCCCGCTGACCGAGCGCATCGGATTATCCAGCAGTAAACCAATGGCCGGTTGCTCATCCCCCACCACCACCGAACCCCGCTCGCTCGAGTCAAAACTCCGCTTTTCCACCCGCCTCACATAACTTGCGAATTGGGCCTTCTCCAAAAACGCCACCAAAACCGGCCGCTTCGGCCAAAAATTGCCCGCCTTCGACCCAACACCTTTCAGGGCCGCACTATGGTAACTGTCCACAGCCACCACCACCTTAGGCATGATCTTCTTCAACGATTCAGGCAAAATCACCGTAAAACTCTCGGCTTGCCCAACCTCAACTCCCATCATCCCAGCTTGATGGGCATACTCTTTCCCCACCCGTACCGCCTCCGCCAATACTTCCCCCTTGCCTTTCTCCTGCCCCGCTAGCGATCCTCCCGCCAAGGCCAACGCCATGCCTGCCGCCAACACTCGAAATAAATCCTTGCTTTCCATAACTCTTCACTCCCTCACCCGATTGACCTTGCGCATAGGATACAGCAGGCGGAAAGTATCCGACCAAGGGCTCGAATCTTTCTCCCCACATTCCCGGAGTTTCCACCATGTCCTCCCTGACTTGCCGCCGTGCTTTTCTCACACTCGTCCTTGGCTTGGCTACGGTTACCCTCGCCCAAGGGCAGGGCAAGAATTCCGAAGGCGTGGTGAAAGTCTCCGCAAAAGACTCCACCCCCAAAGCGGGCAAACGCGTCGTGGTCGTCGAACTCGATATCCAGGCCGGCTGGCACCTTTACGCCAACCCCGCCGGCAACGAAGACCTCGACAGCGTCAAAACCTCCGTCGCCGTCGTCGGTGAAAAAGCCGAAGTGGCCTACCCCAAAGGCAAACAGGTCATCGATCCGGTGGTGGGTAACTATGTCACCTACGAAGGCAAACAAAAAATCGAGGTGCATCTCCCCGCCGACAAAAAAGGCCCCCTCAAACTGCAAGTCAGCTTCCAGGCATGCGACGAAAAAACCTGCCTCCAGCCAGCCAAGTTGACCATTGAGGTCAAGTGACACACCACCCAATCACTGGCAAAATATTCACCGCCCTGGGCCTCTGCTTGGCCGGGGCCGTCTTTTCGTTTGCCCAAGCCCCCGCCAAACCCAACCGGCTAGCACTCGAATCAAGCCCCTACCTGCGCCTCCATGCCGACAACCCGGTCGACTGGTGGCCCTGGAGCCCTGAAGCGTTCCAAAAAGCTAAAAAAGAAGGCAAATTGGTCTTTTTGTCCATCGGCTACTCCAGTTGCCACTGGTGCCATGTCATGGAACGCGAGTCCTTCCGCGACTCAACAGTCGCAGAATTCCTCAACCGACACTTCATTTGCATCAAGGTCGACCGCGAGGAACGCCCCGATGTCGACCAAGCCTACATGATCGCCCTCGAAACCCTGGGGGTCAGCGGGGGCTGGCCACTATCCATGTTCCTCAACCCCGACGCCAAACCCATCGCCGGCGGCACCTACTGGCCCAAAGACGACAAAATCAACGACAAAACCGACTCCAAACGACCAGGCTTTCTCACCGTACTCAAGGGTATGCAAAACGCTTGGGAAAAAGACCAGACCTCTGTTCAGCAAGCCGCCGATGCTCTCGCCCGCAGGGCGTCACTCGCCCTCCTCACCAGCGAGCTGGGCAACGCCCTGGTCAACATCGACAAGAAACTCATCGACTCAGGCGCCAAGGCACTCGAGGCGCAAATCGACCCCGAACACGGCGGCTTCGGCAACCCCTCACGCGCCTTCAAGGGGCCCAAGTTCCCCCTCGCTCCCCGCCTTCTGTTTCTCGCCCGGGTCGAACAGCTAGATCCCTCCCCGTCCCGCGCCACCGCCCTAACAGTCACCTTCGACCACCTGCTGCAGGGTGGCACCTTCGATCAAATTGGCGGCGGCTTCCACCGCTACTCCACAGAACGCACCTGGACTGTCCCACACTTCGAAAAAATGCTCTACGACCAAGCCATGCTGCTCGAGGCCATGGCCGCCCACAACAAAACCCACCCCTCCCCAGCCACTGACCGCGCCATGCGCCGCACAGTCGAGTCCCTGCAAAGGGAATTCCTACTGCCCGGGGGCGGTTTCGCCAGCTCCTTGGCCGCCGATACCGATGGCACGGAAGGCAAGTCCTACACCTGGACCGAACAGGAACTCGACCTGGCCCTGCCTGAAAATGCCGACCGCGGCTTGGCCAAGGTCGCCTTTGGTTTTTCAGGCCGCAACCAGCTCGACGGCCGTCTCATCGCCACCGAAGCACTACCCCTCGCAAAACTGGCAGAGACCACCAAACTTCCCCAGGCTGAGGCCTTGGATCGGCTGGAAAAAGTGCGCACCAAACTGCTGCTGGCCCGTGAAAGGCGCAACAAACCCGAACGCGACACCAAACTGCTGGCAGGCTGGAACGGCCTAGCCATCGCCGGCCTCGCTCGCGCCGGCCAACAACAAAACGACCCCGCATGGATCAAGCTCGCAGCCAGTACAGCCGATGCGGTCATGAATCACCTTTTCACCCCCACAGGCCGGCTCTACCGCGTCTACGATGCCGCACCCCAAAAAGGCCCGCAGGCCCGCCTGCCCGCTTGCCTCGATGATTACGCAAGTCTCCTCCACGGCCTGCTCACCCTCCACGAGGTCACCGCTGAGCCCCGCTGGAAAGAGCAGGCCACCCGCCTGGCCGATGCCATGCTTAAATGGCACAAACCCGAAAGAGGCAAAGGCCTGCTCACCACAGCCAACGACCAACCCAAACTCTTTCTCCAAACCCGCGACAGCTACGACGGATCACAGCCCTCAGGTAACGGCCTCGCAGCCTGGGCCCTTGCCAGGCTGGCCAAGGCCACGGGCAATCCAGCATTCAAAAATCAAGCAATGGATTGCGTTTCAATGGTCTCGGGCAACTTGCAAAACGATCCCGAAAGCCATGCCCTGTCATTGCTGGCTGTCAACGATTTGGTTACTGATAAATAATCGCTCGGTGCGCTTTCTTGCGTCTGTTTGCCTGGCTCAGTGAAGTGGAGACCGCATGATTGGGCTCATCTGTTTGGCAAGTTCCCTCTGCCCCCACCAGGCCGACATTTGGAAACCTGCCCCAACCCCCATCAGCACCCGCTGGGCGGCCGAGGTCAAACCTGACCGCGTTCTACCCGAATACCCCCGCCCTCAACTGGTTCGTGAACGCTGGGAAAACCTCAACGGCCTGTGGGATCACGCCATCCGCCCCAAAGCCCTAGGCAAACCAACCGCCTGGGATGGCAAAATTCTCGTACCCTTCGCCGCCGAATCCAGCCTCTCAGGCGTCGGAAAAACTGTGGGCGATGCCAACCGCCTCTGGTACCGCCGCACCATGGCTGTTCCCCCCTCCTGGCAGGGCCAGCGGGTCCTCCTGCACTTCGGCGCTGTCGATTGGCAATGCGAAGTGTTCCTCAATGGCGAAAAAGTTGGCGAACATGAAGGCGGCTTCGATAGCTTCAGCATCGACCTCACTGCCAAACTGAAAGGCCCCCCCGGCTCCATCCAGGAAATCATTGTCGCCGTCTACGACCCCACCGACAAAGGCCCCCAACCCAGAGGCAAACAGGTCGCCAAGCCTGAAGGCATTTGGTACACCCCAGTCACAGGTATCTGGCAAACCGTTTGGCTCGAGGCCGTGCCGACCTCCAGCATCACCAGCCTGATCCTCACTCCCGATCTGGAAAACGGCGCCCTGAAAATACGCGTTATGGCCGATGGCAAACGCTCCGAACCCGAGCCCTGCACCGTGGTCATCCGCGCCGATGGCGACGAGGTCGCCCGCGCCACTATCCCCGAAAATAAAGAAGAGTCTGTCCGCCTCAGTCTGGTCAAACCCTGGTCACCAACCGATCCCTTCCTATACGATCTCGAGGTGCGCCTCGCCTCGGGTGACAGGGTCACCAGCTACTTCGGCCTGCGCACCATCCGAGTGGGCAAAGACCCCAAAAAACCCGATGGCCCCAATCGGCTCCTGCTCAACGGCAAACCCCTCTTCCAATTCGGCCCACTCGACCAAGGCTGGTGGCCCGACGGCCTCTACACCGCCCCAACCGATTCCGCCCTTCTCTACGACATCGAAATGACCCGCCGACTCGGCTTCAACATGTGTCGCAAACATGTCAAAGTCGAGCCCGAACGATGGTACTACCACTGCGATAAAATCGGTCTGCTTGTCTGGCAGGACATGCCAAGTGGCGACAAAAACATTCCGCCAAACGCCCCCGACCTCACCCGCGACCAACGCAGCGAAGATATCTACCGCCGCGAACTCAAGGCCCTCATCGAGGGTAAACGCAACCACCCATGCATCGTCGTCTGGGTCCCCTTCAACGAGGGCTGGGGCCAATTCAAAACTAACCAGATCCTCGAAGAAACCAAAAAGATGGACCCCACCCGCCTCGTCGATGGACCCTCCGGCTGGAACGACCGCAAAGGCGGCGACATGGTCGACGCCCATGTCTATCCCGGCCCAGGCATGCCACCCCTCGAGCAAACACGCGCCGCCATCCTGGGTGAATATGGCGGCCTCGGCCTTCCCATCACCGGCCACCTCTGGTTGCAATCGGGCAACTGGGGCTATCAGACTTTCAAAGACCGCCAAGCCCTCGGCAACGCCTACAAAAATCTCAACTTTCGCCTCGGGGCTCTGGTCGGCCGCGGACTGGCCGCCGCCGTATACACCCAAACCACCGATGTCGAAGTGGAGGTCAATGGCCTTATGACCTACGACCGCGCCATCCTCAAACTTCCACCTCAGGCCCGTGAATGGAACGAGCGCCTCTACCAGCCCTTGCCCGAATTCACTGACCTCCTCCCCACAGCCGTCACCAAACCCCAGGCCTGGCGGTCCACCACCTCCACACCAGCCCAAGGTTGGGAAAAACCCGCTTTCAACGACACAGCATGGAAAGAAAGCCCGGGCGGGTTCGGCACCGAAGGCACACCCAACGCCCGCATCGGCACTGTCTGGAACACTAAAGGCATTTGGTTGCGCCGCCACTTCACCCTCGAAAAAGTTCCCACCGGCCAAATTGCCCTCGATATCCATCACGATGAAGATGCAATTATTTACCTCAACGGTGTCAAAATCGCCGAACTCACCGGCTTCTCCTCGGGCTATGAAATCCTTCAGCTCGATGACACCACTCAAACCCTCCTCAAGGCTGGCAACAATATCTTGGCGATCCATTGCAAACAAACCACCGGCGGCCAGTACATCGACGCCGGCCTGCTCCTTGGCAAAACAACCACCAAAGATGATTGATCCTTACTCCCTCAGGACAGTAAACATGCATCGACAAAAGGGCCGTCTTGCCAGCTATCTAGCCCTCCTGGCACTGGCTCTCATAGCCGAACCCGCCGCCACTGCCGAGGCCCCGGTCACCGGCGGAGTTTTCGCCGTCAAGGTGATCAGCGATATCCCTTACTGTCTCGATCCCTCCGCTGACCAACAAAAGAACCGCCTCGATCTTTATCTGCCCCGCGGTTCAGGCAATTTCCCGGTACTTTTCTTTGTGCACGGCGGTTCATGGACCCGTGGCGATCGCAAAACCTACGCTCTGGTAGGCGAAACTTTCGCCCGAAACGGCATCGCCACAGTGGTCACCAGCTACAGGCTCTCCCCAGGCGTAAAACACCCAACGCATATCCACGATGTAGCAAAAGCCTTCGCTTGGACCAAACAGAACATCGCCGACTATGGCGGCAAGTCTGACCGCATCATCGTTGCCGGCCACTCCGCCGGAGGCCACCTTGTATCATTGCTGGCAACCGACCCCAAATTCCTGGAAGCTGAAAAACTCTCCCAAAAAGACATCCGCGCTGTCATTTCCGTTAGCGGCGTCTACAGCTTCGTCTACCCAGACACGCTGAAAAAACTCGAGAACTTCATCGGCCTCAGCATCGACACGGTGTTGGGAACCGACCACGCGGTATATATCGACGCTTCCCCCCTCAGGCATGTCACCGGCAAAGAACCACCCTTCCTCATCCTCTGCGCCAGTAACGACTACCCCGCCTGCGACGAAAAATCCAAAAAATTCGCCGACCGTCTGGCCCAGCATGGCGTCCCCGCTATTTTCCAGCAGATTCCCGACCGCGGTCATATCACCATCATGCTTTGGCTCATGATGTGGGAAACCGACCCTACCACCCAAACCATGCTCCGCTTCATCGCCAAACACACCGATTTGCAACTCCGACCTCTTCACATCCAAAACGATTAATCACACTAAGGAGATCTTCATGCGCATCCAATCCATCCAGGCCTTCCGTGTTGACCTGCCCTTGGTCGAGGGCGACTACAAATGGTCCGGCGGCAAGTCCGTCAGCGTCTTCGACAGCACCATCGTTCGTATCCAAACCGATACAGGCATAGTCGGCTGGGGCGAAGTTTGCCCACTCGGGCCCTTTTATCTTCCCGCTTACGCTGCCGGGGTTAGGGCCGGCATCATCGAGATGGGCCCCCATCTCCTAGGCGAAGACCCCACTCAACTCACCCGCCTCAACCGCCGCATGGATGCCGCCCTGCAAGGCCATGCCTATGTCAAATCAGCCATCGACATGGCCTGTTGGGACATCCTCGGAAAAATCACCGGCCAGCCAGTTTGCGTCCTACTCGGCGGCCGCTATGGCGATGACTTTGTCCTCTACCGCGCCATCTCCCAAGAATCTCCAGACCAAATGGCCGCCAAGGTGGCCGACTACCGCGCCCAGGGTTATCGCCGCTTCCAACTGAAAGTCGGCGGTGATGCCGCCACCGATATTGCCCGCATTCACGCGGTGGCAGCAAAGCTCGAGCCCGGCGACCGCTTGGTGGCCGATGCCAACACAGGCTGGCTCATGCACGATGCTCTGCGTGTGGTGAAGGCTGTGCGCGATGTCGATGTTTATATCGAGCAACCCTGCCGAACCTACGAAGAGTGCCTCACCGTGCGCAAGCACTGTGATCACCCTTTCGTGCTCGATGAAAACATCGATTCGGTCGATGTTTTGCTCCGCGGCCACGCCGACCGTGC
>CAIWHS010000105.1 GCA_903912515.1 uncultured Planctomycetaceae bacterium | reverse complement strand
GTCGTGGCCCTCCGGGCGATGGTTGCCTTTCAGCCGGATGGGTTCGGAAGGCGGTGGGCCTTGCTCTAGGCGCTTGGCGGCATCGGCTGGTATCCGTATGCCGCCCCCCTTTCCGGCGGGTTGAAAGTGGGGAATGAGTTTGCGTTCGACGAAAGAGTAAATGGAACTTTCTGAGAAGCCCGTCAGCTTGGCGAACTCCCCCACCGACAGGTAGGGGTTAGGTACTAGGTCGTCCTTGGGCATTTCATCGGCACCTCGATTCTGCTCCCAGAGCCGATCACCAGCACCCACCCGGCGGGTGCTGGCTCTCTTGCTATCTGGTTGGCGTAACTGGCAAATTGCAGGAGATATCTAAAAAAATAGACGAGCCAGCAATTAACATAAAATAAATTGTCCATATCTACGAATATTCATGCAATAGTAAATTAAACTAGCGGATTTTCATTGGATGTTTCGGCATATCAACCGCTTATTCTGGCTTTGCGATAGGATCTTCTGCTGCTTTTCTGGTTTTCTCTACCTCCTTCTGGACCAGAAGTCGGGCCACCAGTCGAACCAGCCTTCGCCATGGATGATCGGGATCAGTCGGCGGACCAGGCAATAAATAGCTATCATCGTCACTCATAAAGTCTCCTTAGGAAATGGAAAAGCCCCCGTCCCCCATTTGGAGGACGGGGGCACGGGGGATAATTCAGTGGTCAGGCTGCCACCCCCGCAGAAGTCACCTCAACCATTTGGTGGATAAGTTCGCTGGCCTGGCGGTTGGACAGTTGCTCGGGACTGCAGTGGTGCAACACCCGGACAGTCTCTTCCAAGTCCAACTCCGCCCGCTCAGCCAGGGCGGTCAGGTAGCGGAGTTGCCCCGGGGTGACTGGGCGCGGGTCTTGGCGTTCCACCTTTAATTTGCTGTGGTCCACCAGTTCCCTCACCTGATTTCTTTTAGGACCCGTATTGGTGGCCTCGCAGGCTGCGGTGAAGCGTTGGGCTTCGGCATCGAGCGAATTGCCCATAACCCAGACCAGGCGGGCCAGGGTGTCACGCAGGGTGTCCAGATCAGACAGGTGATGCTCCTGCAATTCCATTTCGGCCTCGATCGCTCCGCCACGACTGAGGTTGTTGACCTGGTTGCCGAACTTGCCGTTGATGTTCACTGTCATTTTCAACATGAGATATCTCCAAAAACAAATAACCAACAAAACAGGCCGGTGGGACCACCCCGCCGGCCTTGGATCTAGGAAAAAAACGAACTGTTAGAGACGATGGCGTTCAAGCCAATCGACCTCTGCCTTCAGGGCTTCCGCCCTGGTGGAAAAAGGGCCTAGGATCGGTCCCCGGGAGTTGTCCAGGTCGACCCACCAGCGGCCTTGGGAATCAGGCTCGACCCAACTGGCTCGGGCCACGCTGAACCGGCCGATGTCCGCCAGGTTCAGGCGGTCATCGTGCAGGGCGCGGATGATCCCCTCGGGATAGACACGGATCTTCATCAGGCCACCTCCATCCGAGCACGCAGGATGCGGCGGCGCGGGCGGTTGACCATCAGCCCCTCCGCTTCCGCCGCGACACGTGTCAAGTCGCGGGACATGCGCTGGCGCAAGCCGGCGCTGCCCCGCAGGTCGCCGGGTTCCACTCCCGCCACCAACGCCTGCGCCGAGCGGACCAGGTTCTCAAGCTGGTCATTGCCACGCAGGTTCAGGGTGCGGAATCGATCGAAAAACGCGCGGATATTCTCCAAGCTGCTGTCCCGGAAGGTTTTCTTCTGCCCGGTGGCCTCATCGCTGAGCCGTTCGGCCAAGTGGCCGACCAACCGGCCGAACTCCTCCAAGAAAGCGGACTCCGCAAGCTGGACGGCTTCATCGAACCGCTCGGCCACACGCCGGGCTTCGCGGGCGTAGAGCCCGCTGTCGATGGCCAGCAGAAAGCTGGGCGGTTCCACTTGCGGGAACTCCCAGCTCAGATCAAACAAACCCTCCACAGAACCCGGATAATCCGATTCCACGAAGTACCGCCCCAGTCGCTGGCGCGCCGAGCCCAACAAGGCGGGGTAGACCTGGGCCAGTTCCCCAACACCTCGTGCCAGCTCCTCGCGGAAGCTATTCAGCAACCGGGAGAACTCCGGGATCAGGTGCCTCGGCATCAACCGGATGCCACCCTCCACATAGGGGAGTGACAAATGCCTCCAGGTGCCGACCGCCTGGTTGCGGAGCCGGCCCAAACGGCGCATGACGGGGTGCCCCTTATCGATAATCGACTTGGTGGCGCGCAAGAGTCTGGCATCAACCTCGGTGCCCCGCACCAGTTCCTCCTTCTGGTCAGGGGTCAGGACACGGGTAATGCCCCACCAGCGGACGGCAAGCTTCACCGCGGCACAGTTGGCCCGCAGGTGCTCCGCCGCAGGCGAGGCATCGATCGTTCGTTCTGGCAATTCAACAGTCAGGGTCTCGGACACGGTACACACACTCCATTTAAAAACGAAGACCCGGGAGGCACAGGCCACGCGCCTGTTCCTTCCGGGTCTGGGTGGAAATAAAAAGCAAACCGATCAGTTCAAGCCGGGGCGGGCGTTCCGCATGCGGCGTG
>CAIWHS010000104.1 GCA_903912515.1 uncultured Planctomycetaceae bacterium | reverse complement strand
TGGCTGGCCGACTGGTTTTGGAATACTCTCGATCTTTTGGTCAATCCAAGCAGGGACATCCTTGGCCTGAGAACCATCGTGTAATGATCGAAAACACCATCGCTATCATCTTGCGTGAACTCGAAAATGATACCGTGATAAATCCGGTTGACACCCCCCGGCAGATTGACTGTAACCCAAGCAAAATCACCGACCAGTTTTGAAAAATCGATGGAGGTGCCCAGTACCGCGATCAGGCTCACCGTGAACTCGAAAGTATCCCCCATGGCCTCACGGCCCACCAAACGGGTCGCCAGAAGTGTATTTTCTGGCAAAGGCGTGAAAACTTGCAGAGGCGAATTTTGTTGGGAGAAACTGGCCATGGACGCCTCGCAGAAAGGTGAAAGTTTTAGGGAACCAACACCGTCACCGCCCCCGGACCAATCACCGTTCCCCCATGGGCGCAGGAACTGGTGATGCGGGTAACAGGGCGATTGAGGGCCAGCACCGTTGGGCTACCCACCAAGACCGTGTCAGGAGGCCCCACACATACCAGCAAGTCACCCATCACAGAAACCGGCAAGCCCATTGCCAAAACCGTTGGCGCCCCGGGCCCAGTTATGGGGCCACCCACATGAGGAACTGGCCCTGTGAACATCGGGCAGACATGCATGTCGGTCAATCGGCAAACGGGAAAAGGCATCAGTTGGCTCCTTACTGCTGTTTGTGTTGCCATATGCCACGAAGCATAAACTAATCAGAATTCAGACCAAACACCACAAACAAGTAGGTTCACTTCTTCGGGGAATAAACCGCCGGTCTAACCACCTAAGAGGCGCAATCATTCAGGCTTCGAGCTTTCGACCACAATTTCATAAAGTTCGCCTTCCTTGCCGGCTCCCAGGCGAACCTTGCCCACAGTTCCGCCTTCTGCGACGGTGGTGAGCAATCGCCTGGAAATCTCGGGTAGCAGGGTGGTGTTGATTATCTTATCTACTATACGGGCGCCCGATTCGGCCTCGTTGCAACGGGCCAAAATCGCCTGAACCACTGGTTCATCATATTCAAATGTGGCACGGTAAGCTTCACGCAACCTGTCTGCAACTTTTCCAAGCTTCAGGCCGATGATCTTGCGCAGCACATCTTCGCCAAGCGGGAAAAAGGGCACCACCGTGATACGACCCAAAAACGCATCTTTGAAAGATTTTAGCAACTCAGGCCGAATCGCGTCTCGTAGTGCCGTCGCATTGGGCCGGGTGTCTGGATCAGCACAGAGTTTCAGGATCAAATCGGTTCCTGCATTGCTGGTGAGCAGGATGATTGTGTTCTTGAAATCGGTTTCCAAACCCTTCTCATCGGTGAGGCTTCCTTTATCGAAAACCTGGAAGAAAAGGTCGTGAACTGCAGGGTTGGCTTTCTCAATCTCGTCGAGCAGCACCAGGCTTGAGGGCTTGCGCCGAACGGCCTCGGTGAGCACTCCACCTTTGCCATAGCCCACCAAACCGGGCGCGGGCCCTGTCAGCCTTGAGACCATCATGTCGGACTTGTATTCCGACATGTTGATGACGGTGATGCTGTTTTCGCCACCGAACATGAGTTCCGCCAAAGCCAATGCGGTCTCGGTTTTTCCGGTACCTGAAGGCCCCACCAGCATGAAAACTCCAATTGGCAACCGCGGATCACTCAGCCCGGCGCGATTGGTCTGAATACGCTCGGCAAGTATATCCATCGCATGGTCTTGGCCTACCACCCGCTTTTTGAGGGTGGAAGAGAGCTTGAGGATATTTTCCACCTCGTTACGAACCATTTTGCCAAGCGGAATGCCCGTCCATCCGGAAATAACATCCGCCACCACCGAACTGCCCACAAAGGGATGTACCAGCGGCGTTTCCCCTTGTACCTTTTCAAGATCTTCCGAAAGGCTTACCAGCTCCGCACGCAACTTGGCAGGATCAGCCAAGGGGGCCACCGCCTCCTTGCCTTCAGCCTTGTCCGCCTCGGGTGATTTTTCCAACTGGGAGGCCAAACCTTCCACTTTACCAGCCAACACCTTTTCCTTATCCCATTGAATCAATAGCTCCTCGCTGCGCTTTTGCTCTTTTAAAAGGCGCTCATCAATTTCAGTGATTTGGGCCTTGTGTCCCATTCCCAGATTTTCCTCGCGCTCCAGCGATGTTTTGGCCACGATTAACTTGTCAATTTCGCGCCGGGCATCTTCCAGCGCCGCTGGCGTGGTGGACTGGCTTAGCGCAACCCTTGCACAAGCTGTATCGAGCAGACTGATACCCTTGTCAGGCAATTGGCGATCGGGAATATATCGTTGGGAAAGGCGAACGGCTTCAATGACCGCATCATCGAGAATGCGCACTTTGTGGTGTTTTTCAAGCGAGCCAACAACGCCTCTCAGCATCGCAATCGCTTTTTTCAGGTCGGGTTCTTCCACCTTGACCAGTTGAAAGCGACGCTTTAAAGCTGGGTCATCTTCGAACGATTTTTTGTATTCGTCAAAGGTGGTGGCTGCCACGGTTCGCAGTTCACCACGGGCCAGGGCCGGCTTCAGGAGATTGGCGGCATCGCCTGAACCTGCCGCACCACCAGCTCCTATCAGCGTGTGGGCCTCGTCAATAAAAAGAATGATGGGGGTGGCCGAACCTTGAACCTCTTGAATCACCGATTTCAGTCGGTTTTCAAACTCACCCTTCACTCCAGCACCAGCCTGCAAAAGGCCAAGATCCAGACTTCGCAGGCTAACACCCTTGAGGGGCTCTGGCACATCTCCTGATGCGATACGCAGAGCGAAGCCTTCCACCACTGCTGTTTTACCGACACCAGCCTCGCCAGCTAAAATAGGGTTGTTTTGGCGACGACGAGTGAGGATGTCAATCACCTGACGAATTTCAAAATCGCGACCGATTACCGGGTCGATTTTGCCTTCTCGGGCGCGGGCGGTTAAGTCTTGGGTGAATTGGTCCAAATTGGGTGTTTTTGAACCAGCCTTGGGCTGACCGTCTGACCCGGCCCCGCCACTGCTGGCACCACCCGAAACCACAGCAGCAGGGGCACCTGCTTCTTCCTTGCTGTGAGCCAGCAAGGTGGCCAGATCACCGCTCAATTTTTCTGAAGAAATCTTGTTCAGTTCGGAACTATTGGTGCGAATGCGCAACGACAGGTCGCGGTCTCCCATGAGGGCCGCAAGCAAGTGGCCGCTGCGGATGCGACCGGCGCCCATATCGATAGTGGCAAGCAACCAGGCTTGCCTTATCAGGTCAGGTATTTCAGGAGAAAGTTGCGGTGCCCGACCGTTGCCTGTCTTGAACGCTTCCATGGCCCGGGTTAACTCGGCCCGCACACGGCCTTTATCGATATCGTAATGTCGTAGAATGACACTCAGGTCGCTATCGGCAACATCGAGAAGCTTTAGCAGCCAGTGTTCCACTTCAACATTGAAGTTGGTTTTTGACAGACACAAACCCGCAGCGCCTTCCAATGATTTCAAGCAAGTTTCATTCAGTTTGTCAGTGAGTGCCCTGAGATTGCTGCCGGCCATGAAACTTCTCCTGAGAAATAGGTGCCTATAGAAATACTGAACTGACTTGAAACCCGTTCATCAAATTCCAATTTCGCTGCCAAAAACCAAATCATCCTTACTGTTTACCGGTTTTTCCCGGTAAAGCCACACAGATTGCCCCAAAATAGGAGCCCCTGATCCAGGGGCCAAAACCGGGTCGGGCAAAGCGCATCCTGCCACAGCAACCCGGACCTGAAAATCCAAACCGGAACGGGCATAATGCCGGATCAGGTCAAGAGTGGTTCGAAGAAGCGGAGAAGGGACAGCCTGACCAGCAAAATGAACCGCCGGCAAAAACTGGTTCAGCAGAGGCTTTTCGATGGGGCCGATTTTGACCAGAAAATGATTTTGAATATCGATGATCCGCGAACCGCAAATCGCCCCACATCCCAAGCTACCAAAACGGTCCGCCGGATTGGCCTCATTTGTCAACGAAGGCATCAGAGCTGTTTGACAATCCTCATTAAGGCCCAACCACCTTTTGGCAAACTGTCCAACAACAACTGGGGTCGCCAAATAATCGGCAAGCATTGACTGAAGGCCGTCAGCGGTACGAACCTCCCTAGAAAGTGCTGCGCCATGGGTGATGAGAAACCGATCATCGAAGGGGTAATAGGCTGGCGAGCCTGGCCTTTGCCCGTCCATCAACTCCGCTTCTTCTTCTGTTGCGGAGGCTAGTATGGATTCTGGCAGACGGCCAATCCGACCACGCAGGCCGAGCTGGCCCATGCCAATAATCGACAGATTGGCCTCTGTGAATGGGTCAAAACCGCCCGGCCGGATATTGAAATCTGATTGCATCACCACGGAAGGGCGATATTTCACCCAGGTGCGATAAAAAAGTGATGTGAGGCGATGGTTGAACAGATTCAACCATGCCTTGAAGGAATCTCTCTCAGGATTATCTTTCTCACGGTCCAAGTCATTGATGAGTTGGGTGTAGAAATTGGGCAGCACCCCGCTGGGCCCTTGCAGGCCAATGAAGTTGACTTCCATTTCGGGAATGATGGAAAGGGCGGCGTCCGAGTTGGTTTCTGACCTGCTCGATGGCCGGGCACGGTCAGCCCCGGCAATTTCTTGGATTTGGCTTGCTGGAAAGTTGAGTGAATTTCGGGCAGTGAACCGGACGGATTCCTTACTTGGCGGCCCCAAAAATCCGGGTTCCACCACATCTTCTTGAAACCGACGAAGCAAAAAGACGGCTTGGAAAAAATCAAATGACCAAGGATTTTTCCGCATTTTAGCCAATAGGCTGCATTGCTCCAAACCTGGACGCATCTTAGGCAGCCAAGCTTGGTTGGCTGACCCACCTAGGCTTGAGGCCTGGCCCAAACTACCGACCCCAGGGCTCACAGGATTGGCACCTCCCCAACCCTTGGAGGCCAAGTCTTCATTGGCAAGTCAGCCCGGTTTTGCCGTAAAGTCAAACGGGTGAAACTGTTAATAGAAGCATACAGGCCCAAAAACCGTTCAAGCACTGTGGCAAACAAAAAGCTGCCAATTCCGTTGAACTTTTCCTCATCGAGTACCAACTCCAGATCCATACCCCGGGCAACTGCACCGCCAAAGTCTCCCCCCAACCGCGCACTTGCCGGCTTGCCTGAGAACCCGACCAAGCCGTCGCAGGCCATTCTATTGGTGGCCGCGCCCTCAGATGCACCGTGGGACTGGCGGGTTGGATCATACAGCGACAGAATTTCCCGCAGGGCCTCCATGCCCCGATCTGGATCATTCAGGGCCAGGTGGTTCAAATTAAGCTGTGAAACAATTCGCCAGTAGGCATCACGCCGCAATGAGCGCCGCAGCGGCAGGGAAGGGGGCCTCAAAACCTGAATGCGGGAAACTGGGGCAGCAGCTTCTAAATCAAAGCGGGTTCGTTCCCCCAACTTCTGTAACTGCTCGGGCAATTGCCGGTTGGTGCAAAGAGTTTTGACCACCAAAACCTTATCGTCGGCAATGGCATCGCGAAAATCGATATCCACCAAACGAAGGAACACATCGCTCCCGGCATCATCAAGACGGGAAGATTCCTGACGGATCAAATGCCAAAGAGACTTTCGGTTCGGTTCACCCGCACCCTTTTGAAAAGAGTAAAAGGGGTGATAAACTTTGGCTGTTTCACCAGTTCCAGTAGTGCCTTCTACAGAATTGATGGACCAAACTTCCATACCGAAGGGATTGGTCACATCGGGAACAATACGGTATTGGGATCGAGTCCTGTCCACCACGACAGGTTCAGCGGTCCTTGGAAAAAGATTGATAACAGGAGTGCAACCTAGTCGGAATGTTCCTGATTCAATTCCCTGTTCAATCATGGATGAGGTTTTTGACAGGTACAGATAAATATCCGCAGAGCGATCAACCGAACCCAAATTCAACAACTCTTTCAGCCTGTTGAACTGAAAGAAATGAAACTTCGATGGGCACGCAAAAAATTCCGTCAAAAGGCGGAAACCAGGGGGAGATCCAGAAGGGTAAGGTAGGAGTGCCTCTTCCGGAGATAGTCCAGCGGGCTCCAAGGCGGGACGGCCGGAAAAAAAGACAGGGGCAGGCTTGCCGCCCCCGACAGGGGAAACCGCTAACGCAAAAGCATCGTTTAAAATTGCTTCGTATAGCATGGGCGCCAGTTGGCTGTCGGAATTGATAAACACCCGGAGCGATTCGAGGGGAATGGTCCCCAAGCGCTGGTTTCCGGTGGATTCAATTCGAATGCGTATCACTGCCGAGGTACCGCGTGGAGCGCTGATTGCCTGGGGAAATGGAGGTACTAGACACTGGGCTTCCGTGATTTTGATAGGGGCCAGATCCAAATCGAAGCAGGTTGCAAACCTGCAAGCCAGCCCGCCCACCGGCTGGGTACGCAGCATCGTCCCTCGGGGCAGGCGAAAAAGATTGGAGGAAGCTGAGCGGGTATGATCGTGGTCCAGCTGCAGAATCGCCACAGAAGGAATAGGCGAGATAAAATGAGGATAAAGCTGATGCAGAATCCCATTGGTCAATTCTGGGAATTCATCATCCAGGCGATGCTGAATGCGCGCCGCTATGAGAGCGAACCCTTCCAAAAGGCGCTCAACATGCGGGTCGGAACTGCGGTTTGATTCCAACAAAAGGCGGCCTGCAGTGGCCGGATAGCGAGCTGCAAATTCCTGGGACATCTGCCTGAGAAAGGCCAATTCCCGCTCATAAAAAGGATATAATTCCCGGCTCAACGAATGCTAGCCTCCCCAACCCTTGACTGACCTGTCGCGAATTCCAGCAGCGTCTCAAATACCACCTCAGGGGCCGGATCCAAGCGTAGTCGAGCTTCAACCCGAAAGTTGAGCGTGCCAGATTGGGCCCCGACGGAATCGGTGATCAACACAGCTCTGATATTGGAAAGGCGCGGTTCGTATAGTGCTATCGATTTTTCGAGCAAACGGGCGACTTTTTGCCGGTCTTCTGGCGAAGTGGCCCGCATGCTTACGACCTCTGGCAAACCAAACCGGTATACGGAACTAGCCAGAAGAGGATAATCGTCAATCAGTTTATCCAAATTTTGCCGGGCATTCAAAAGCTCTTCGACATCCCGGCGAACCGATGCAACCATGTCCGTAAGGGAAAATCCGGGGTTTGACTTCGTGCCTAGAGACTCCGGATCAATAATCCGGTCAAGCACCGAAGGCATCAGCCCCATTTTCCGAAGGTCGTTTCCGTCCATTTTGCCCGTCTTGCCCTTCACACAATAAACAGTGAATCAGGTCTCAGGCAGTGAATCAGGTCTCAGGCAGTGAATCAGGTCTCAGGCGCTGGTGACAACCAACTCACGGATGTCGCTCAAATTGATCTCATTATCACCTGCCAAGTAAACACGCGGGCCAAAACCCCGCATCACATCAGAATGCTCTTTATCAGCAGGAATCCAATCCCGCTCCCTACCCAACTTCACCGTCTCCAAACCATGCTCGTGACTTCCCAGATAAAGCCCAGGCAGAAAAACTGGACCGGTCGATCCATCGTTCAGGGTCAAATTGGCGGGAATCCAAATCAGGTCACGCGGAAATTTGGGAGGATTCATTGCCAACGAGGCCACTTGCCCAAACGGAACCCAATAATATTTACCCTTGGCAAAAACCTCAAAAACCCCGGCAAAGACATCGTCCGCATCCCTCAAAAAGTTGAAGGCAGTGCCGTTGATGGTTGCTTGAAAAGCTGGAATTTCGGCATTGGCTTTGCCCATTTTGGAAACAAAGGATGTTTTGTCACCGGCTGCCAAATCACCCAAAGCTTCAAGCCTTAGGGCAGTCGAGGCATCGGGCTCAGCAAAAAATTCGGGCTTTTCGCCGGAAAAAATCTTGCGACGAGCCTGTTCCGATTGAACACATTGGCGATAATTCAAAGCAGCCAAGTGCAAGTCCGGATCTTCAACGGTTAGGGCGTCCACTTGTTTCGTGGCACGATCCAACTCGCCACTAAATGCCAACAGTTCAAAGAGGAACAAACGGCTGGGTTGGTCACCCGGCTTGGCCCGTACGATTTCTATTTGTGCGGCAATCGCCTCTGCAAGATGCCCATTGCGAAAAAGTTCGGATGCATCTGCCATGACAATTCACTCGTTATGGAAAATTTTATTAATAACTATCTGAAATAAAAAAGCCGGGGGAAGAAAAAC
>CAIWHS010000103.1 GCA_903912515.1 uncultured Planctomycetaceae bacterium | reverse complement strand
TGGTTCTTTGGAAATTGATTGGCTCGGGACTAATGGTAAATTTAGTTCAATGATATGGTCACCCCAATTGCAACCTTTATCATCACATACTTGGATCCTTGCATTGATTTTTTGATAAGCGACATCACCCTTGTATTTAGGATCAATTAAAACCTGAAGATGCCAGGCAAAAGGGCCATCAAATTCAAGGATTTCCCCACCAAAAGCCTCTTCACGTACTTTTTTGGCGGGACTTTCCAGTAAGGGCCAGATGGCAAACAATTGCCCTTCCGGAGAAAAACGAAGGGTCGAGAGCATGGCTTCGTCTTGTATAGCTGTCCGGTAATTGATCGGGTAAGTGTGAAATCCCTTGGCTGGTGTTCCCTCAATCAGGATTTCAAGGGTTTCCCCTGGTTTAAAAACAAGAGCTTTGCCAGTAAGCGATGCTGAATTTTTTTCGGAAAAAGGATTGGCAACTATTTTGGCAGTTAAGGCAAATTTTCCGGAGTGCACTGTAGGAGCAATGATTTTAATTGGCGATATTTCTGCAGTTTGGCCCTTCAAATTGCCTGAGAATGACATCAAAGCACAGGCGCTTAGGAAAAGCGCTAAAACCTGTTGGCTTTTCTTCAATAAGGTCAGCATCAAAAGGTTGACCTCAAGGCGCAGGTGATATATTCACAGCCTTCATCTTCTTGCTGGCTGGGTCAATTACCACAATTCGGTGGGCGTTTGTGTCGGCTACATAAAGAAGACCATTGTTTGCCCAAATGCCTCCAGGTTCCTGAAAGCCTTCCATAAATGTTTGACACAGACGTGTTTTAGGGTCTATGGTTTTTAACTTGTTGTTGTATGTGTCAGCCACATAAATTTTGTCTTTCAGCCAAGTTACACCCAGCGCGTGTTGCAATAAAACTTCGTCACCAATTCCATCTTTGTCGCCAAATTTGAAAAGATGAGTTCCAACAAGCGTGGAAACCATGGGACTGCCTTCACCCTGAACGATTGGTACAGAGCGAACCGAACTCGTTTCACTGTCGGCCACAAATAAGTTTTTTCCATCACTAGTTAAACCACTTGGCTGGGCAAAACAGGAGCGAGGAAGCTCCCCATCCATTAGGGTTTCACGGCCGCTTCCTGCGTAAGGGATTATGTTTTTGGTAGGCAAATCCAATACCCAAATTTGGTGGTGTCCTGCCATGGCGACATAAACCTTCGTGCCTTCCAGCCATAAATCCCAAGGGCTATTTAGGCCGACTTTCAAACCGGGACCTCCTGACCTTCGGTCTTGGCCCTGTTTACCAGTCCCTGCGATTGTGGTGACTGTTTTTTTGATTAGATCTAATTGACGAATAGTGTGGTTTTTCCTGTCAGCAACAAGCAACTTATCCCCGTCCATTTCTCCAACCCATGCCATTCCTTGAGGGTCATTGAATGAAGCTGTTTGGAAGGTTCCGTCAGTTGAACCCGACTTACCTGTACCTGCAGTCCATAGGACTTGGCCTTCAGGTGTTGAGCAAACAATACGGTGATTGGTGCTATCTGCGATGAAAAGTTGTTTGCCTGGCTGATCGGTGATTACTTTTCCCGGGAATTTCAAAAAGTTCTGAGTCTTCTCTGTTTCTAATTGGAATTTAAGCGGGGCCTCATTCAATGTGCCGGAAGCACGATGCTTTTTAACTAGCTCAGAAATTGCTTCATCCACTGCATCATAGAGACCTTCACCCGCCCCTCGAGCAACAAAATTCCCATCAGGATCAATTAGAACTAGCGTGGGCCAAGATTCGATGCCGTAGGATTCCCAGATTTTTCTTTCGGAATCATTTACCACCGGATGAGCCACCTCGTAGCGCAGAAGTGCTTTTCGGATGCTCGCGGTTGATTTCTCATTGTCAAATTTTGGGCTATGAACACCAATAACGACAAGCTCCTTGCCCCATTTTTTTTCCAATTTTTCAAGGTCAGGAAGTGTGTGGATACAGTTGATGCAGCACAAAGTCCAAAAATCCAAAAGTACAATTTTGCCTTTTAAATCTTTAAGGGAGATTGGCTTCGAAGTATTTAGCCAGGCTGATCCTCCAACCAAATCAGGTGCAGGGATTTTTGTCCGAGCAGCTTTATCTTTACCGCTATTTTCTTGGCCTTTAACGCAACCTGTTGCAATCAAAATTGCTAAAGTGAATGCAATAAACCGTTGAAGTTGGTTACGGAAAGGAGATCCGTTTGTGGTTTGGGGCTTTTTAAAAGCGAAACTGAAGTTGGATTCCGCCACGAGGCGCACTCCTTGCATCCTAAGGGTAATCCTTACCGTAATAACTTACTAAACCATGATAGGCCATGAGCCTGCAAGCTATTTAACGGTTTTGTAAGCAATAGCCCATAAAAGACCACAGATTTGATTCCATTTCAAGTCTTTTGACTTACAAGTAATTCTTTTGAGTTCCAGTTGATTTTTAACTTTACCGCTGGTTTGCACAGAATTCATAGCATGTTCACAAGCTCATTTTACAAATAAAGGGCCTGATCTCATGTCCAATTTTAATGAAAACCCCAACGGTTTAATTGACAATTCCCAAAATAAACCTTTGGTTGGTACCCATGGAATGAAAAAAAGTCTGCTCGCTGAAATTTTTGATGGCCCTTTAGTTTGGGTTTTGCTTGGAATCCTTGCTGTGGCCCTGGTCGCTTTTCCAATTCGGGGAGGAGAGTTTCTGGTTCGCCTTGCCACCGGCAGAGCCTTGGCTGAGGGGATGACCTTAGGTTCTGAACCATTCAGTTATGCCCTAAAAGATAAAGAGTGGGTTCATGGGTCTTGGTTATTTGATCGACTGATGTTTGGCGGATGGCAATTAGATGGGGGAAATGGCAGGGCTTTAGTTGCGGTAAAGACCGGTTTTTTTGTTCTTTTGGGTTTGTTTGTTCTTGCCAAGGCCGGAATGGGTTCGGCAAGGCAATTATTCGGTCCGGTTTTATCGGCAGCTGTACTAATAGCGGTTAGTGGGCAAGCTGATTTAGGGCCACATTTAGCAACCCAGTTAGGGCTAATTCTGCTTCTCATTGGAATCGCCAAAACCGAACAAATGCAAGGAAAGATTTCCAAGTGGGTATACCCGTTTTTCTTTGCATTATTTTGTGCGTGGGTGAATTTGGATACGGGTTTTATCTTTGGTTTGATCGTCACCGTCCTTTGGTTGGTTGGAGACCTGGTATCAACTCGGAAAGTTGTGGTTGCAAAAATTTCAATTTTGCCCGTCATTCTGGGAGGGGTTTTGGTTAACCCGTTTTTCATAAAGGCCTTCCAAATGCCTGAATCTTTGGGATTTTTTGATGGAGTTCAGGATCTCAAGGGAGACAATAGGATTTATTCCCAACATTTGGGCTCGTTTGTTGACTGGTTGGTTTCATCTTGGAACTTGTCATTCCTGCCTTTGCCTGCCGTGATTGGAATAACGCTTTTGCTTACGAGTTTGATGGTTTTGTCTTTTAGATTCATCAAATATGGCAAAAGCACTGGACTCTGGAGGATTTTAGTACTTGTCGGATTTCTTTTTTTAGGATTGGCTAGATTTCGGTTGATTTCAATAGGTGCTCTTGCCGCTGCTTTTTTCTTGGCGGAATGTCTTTTCGATATGGATATTTTGCATTCTGTTCGTTCGGGGCGTCGTGCTTGGATGAATCGTGTAGTAGGTATGGCAGGTATATCTGTTTTGGCGATGATTGCCCTGTTTAGCAGTTTCTTGCGTCCCTCTCCGCGGACCTCACGTGAATTTGGCTGGGGTTTCGCTTGGTCCGAAGGCCTCAGGGAACTTGCACAAACGGTTGCTTCAAAATCCAAGGCGGAAACTGGTGAAGAAAAGAGCCGAATGCTTGTAGTGGAAAATAACGGTGAAATGGCGTCGTATTTATTGTGGTTTGCGCCAAAATATCAACAATTTTTGGATGGGCGGTGGGCCCGATCTGCATCTGTATTGGGGAACTACAAAAATTTAATTAACAAAATGTCGGTTTTAAGTGATTCAAAAATTACAACGGATGGTTCAGGGCTTGGTGTTTTGCAATGGCGTAATTCCCTTGGAGAATATGAGATTAAAACGGTTGCTGCCAACCTTTTGGCGGATAGTGCAGGCGTAACCGTTGCCCCAAGGTTTAGCAGTTTGTCAGATTGGGAGTCGCCCTACCTTGCCGGTGCCGGGCAAGTAGCTCGGCTGCGTGAACCGGCTGAAAGGGAGCCACTAAAAAGTCAGGCTTTGGTTCAAAGTTATTTAGACCAGTTGATTCTTGAAGCTACTAACGACCGCTTGGAGTGGGAAGAGGGCAAGCTGGATCAACCAGTCCGCCCCAAAAAGGTTTGGGAATTTTGGGTGAACAAGCCCCCCATTTCGGGCAAATCGATTGAGGCAGAGATCCGGTCCAACCTTTCCGGACAGTATAGAAAGCAGAATGCCAGAGTTGCCCAATCTGTGCTGGCACTTAGGCAATCGCATATTGCCATGGCAGAGCAACCAGATAACCCAGGGGGACTTTTGGTTGTTTTGCAATGCTTGGGGCAACTGTCTGACGCATTGGGAATCCAGCAGGAAGGTGGAGTTCTTTCTGACCTCATTGAATTGGAAATGGTAACTTTGGCACAGCGCGTTTTGGATTTGGCTGGTGATTTGGAAGACGAGCGCTCTGACAAAGTGCGGTCAGCTCGGTTGGTACTCTACCAAGTTGCTTTGCGAAGGAACTTCTGGGACCAAATGGAAGAGCATGGTAAAGCCCTTTTAGAATCGAGTAGATCTGAGCTTTTTGCCAGTGGTGAAGATGGCATGAAACGGTTGGAGGCTTTAGAAGAGCAAATCAGGCAAATTGCCAAAAGGCGAGGCGAGGCAGAAGATCGTTTTGCCAATTCGTTGGAGCGCATCCGCTCTAATTCAGGGGGCAAGGAGCCTCCCCAGTTCGTGAAGGCCGTGACAGCAATGGAAATGGGGCTTCCATTGCGCGCAATGCAGGAACTGCAGTCTTCCCTCACTGCCGAACAGTTGGGCAATAATGAACAACTGCAAATTAGCTTCACCCTTCTAAATCTTCAATTGGCTCTGCAGTTAGGCCGCGTGGACCAGGTTCGCGCATTTTTGGATGGAAAAGGCAAGGAGATGTTAGACCGAGGAGACAACCTCAGGCTTTCGCATCCTGGAACGCTTTTGCCTCAACTATTGAATCCCAGAGTAATGCAAATGGAAAACAGAGGTTACCCTCTTTACGATTGGCTTTTAATTCAGTGCCAGATTGCTGCAGGAAGGTATCGCGAAGCTGTTGATGGTTTGGAAAAATTGGGGGCCCTGAAACAGGAATTACTGAAGCCAACTTTAAAACAATCCACAGCCACTTTGATTTTAAACGAGGGGCCATTTGGTGTCTTTGCCACAAACCCAACTGCAAAAGATGTTTTTTCGGTGGCTAGCCAATGCTTAGGGGCAGGGGGCATTCCTGGTTTGAGCAGAACTCTTAACCCACTCATGCACGAAATGGCTAATGCGGTGGCAGGGGCTGAAGTGGGCCTACTTCGTCAAAATGGCATGATTGCGGAGATTGAGGGGGTTTGCGGTTACTTTGCATTGGTTTCGGGAGAAGTTCGGAAAGCCCGCATGGCATTTGGCCGTTCAATGGTTAAGGCGGTGAGTTTGGGATATGTGGTGAGGGCTTTAATGCGGTCTGGGTCCTACATTCACCCCATTAGTCCGCTACTTCAGGAGGTTTCCACAAACCTTGCTGAAGGGGTGGTACCCAGTTGGCATACTCGTCTTGGTTGGGTGCGAATTCTGGAATCTGTTTTGAATTTGAGTTCACAAGCCTTACATGGATTGTGACTTATGGAAAATTAAAAAAAAACGGATGGCCGCTCGGCTGGTAACCGCTAATTTTTACTTGGCGAGCCCTTTTGAATCCTTGTGCGGTTTTCAGCGGGGTAACGGTGTTCAGATTTGTGGTTTTGGGCAATAGATTCTTGGAGATAATGGCATTTTGTTTGGGAAGATAAGGTTGGTTCAAAATGGACCAAAAATATGCCTCGGAAATTTGCTTTTTAGGTCGACGGGTTAGGGTTCAGCCCGCTTTAGAAATATTCGCATAGGGAGTGACAACGGAAATGGCGATCTTACCTGACTGGCGGATTAGGAATGATGTTTGTATCCGCCCGATCGCCGATTTGGCGCATCGTCCAGGTGCGATTTCCTACGGGGTCACCAGCTACGGCTACGATGTTCGGGTAGACCGCAAATTCAAAGTGTTTACAAATGCCCGATGCGCCGTTGTTGACCCGAAGAATTTTGACCCGGCATCATTTGTCGATATAGAGGGCGATTTTTGCCTGATTCCCCCCAATAGTTTTGCCTTGGCTGAAACGGTGGAATATCTTGAAATTCCAAGAAACATGCTCGGAATTTGTGTGGGTAAAAGTACTTACGCAAGGTGTGGTATCATCGTGAATGTTACCCCCTTGGAACCTGAATGGCGGGGCAGGGTAACCATTGAAATTAGTAACACAACCCCTCTGCCAGCAAAGATTTACGCAGGGGAAGGAATCGCCCAAATAATTTTCCTCGAAGCGGCTACTCCCTGTGAGAAGAGTTATGCCGACAAGAAGGGGAAATATCAGGATCAAACAGGTTTGACTCTGCCATTTGTTCAGGGTGTTTAGGCAATTGATTCCGGTCATGTCGACTGGCTCATTCAGTGTTCGAGGTCAGTGTTGCGGTTTCCAGATTGTTCTGGTGGACATTTGAACAGCCTGTCCTCTAGAGTTTGTTTAGCTTTGGTTAAAGGGAATGGATTCCATCTCGTGAGAGCAAATTTCGTTAGGTTTTTCTTTTAGTGAAAAACCCGAGAAATCCGCGAGAATTGCAGCAAGGTGGCGCACTAGGGGGTTGGTATGCAGATTGAGCGTCGTTTCACAAAAGAAGGTCAGGATGCATGGGCGGATGTTCCTTTCGAGGCTAGGTCCTCAAGGATCGTCAATCCCGATGGCCGAGCTGTTTTTAGCTTGGAAAATATCCAGGTTCCGCAAGGCTGGAGCCAAGTTGCGGTCGATATCCTGGCGCAAAAATACTTTCGTAAAGCCGGGATTCCAGAAAAGATTGAGAAGGTGGCCGAAACTGGTATTCCTGAATGGATCCAGCGTTCACGCCCTGTGTCCGATACCTCGGTTTCAGGCCAAGAATGTGATGCCCGTCAGGTTTTCAGGCGATTGGCAGGTTGTTGGACCTACTGGGGCTGGAAGGGTGGGTACTTTACAGCCGAATCAGACGCAAAAGCTTTTCATGACGAAATTTGTTACATGCTAGCCCGCCAAATGGCGGCTCCCAATTCTCCCCAATGGTTCAACACCGGTTTGCATTGGGCTTATGGGATTGAAGGGCCTGCTCAAGGCCATTACCGCGTGGACCCAGCCACAAATCAGGTCGTGCGCTCATCAAATG
Source organism: uncultured Planctomycetaceae bacterium (assembly GCA_903912515.1). Lineage (GTDB taxonomy): Bacteria > Planctomycetota > Planctomycetia > Gemmatales > Gemmataceae > UBA6894. The sequence goes on along the minus strand of CAIWHS010000103.1, from coordinate 8,279 downwards.
CGTATGAGCATCCTGCCCCCCATGCCTGCTTCATTCAGGCCGTCAAAGATGATTTGGTTAATGATGGAGGCATTATGGACCTGTGGGTCCGTGAGGCCCGTATTTTTAAATATGGTTCAGGAACAGGTTCAAATTTCTCCTCAATGCGTGGTGAGGGTGAGCCTCTTTCTGGTGGCGGCAAATCCAGTGGCCTGATGAGTTTTCTCAGGATTGGTGATCGCGCTGCTGGGGCAATTAAGTCGGGTGGAACCACACGCCGTGCAGCCAAGATGGTTGTGCTTGATCTGGACCATCCGGATATCGAAGAATTTGTTGATTGGAAGGTGGTTGAAGAGCAAAAGGTTTCCGCATTGGTCACCGGTTCCAAATTGTTGAACCGCCATTTGAATTTAATCCTGAAGGCTTGCCAAGGGTCAAAACCCGCTGCTGATCGTTATGACCCATCGCGCAATCCCGAACTCCGTCGGTCTATGGCGCAAGCTCGTAGGGATTTGATTCCACCGAATTATATTCAGCGAGCCCTCCAGCTTGCCCGGCAAGGTTTTACATCCCTTAAAATTGAGGAATACGACACCGATTGGAATTCGAAGGCCTATGCCACGGTTTCCGGTCAAAACAGTAACAACTCGGTTCGAATCAGTAGCGAGTTCATGGAATCAGTCCTGCAGGACTCCGATTGGCATCTCTACTGGCGAACAGAAAAAGAAAAGGCGAGACTTGAGGGGCGAAGCCCGAAGCCTTGCAAAACCATGAAGGCTCGTGAGTTATGGGAGCGGATTGCGAACTCAGCATGGACTTGTGCTGATCCAGGTGTGCAATACGATACAACTATCAATGAATGGCATACCTGCCCTCAAGATGGGCGTATCAATGCGTCCAATCCTTGTTCAGAATATATGTTTCTTGATGATACCGCTTGCAACCTTGCCTCACTAAATCTTATCCGGTTCTACGACAAGGCTGCTTGCCGCTTTCAGGTAGATGACTTCCGCCACGGGGCTGAATTGTGGACCTTGGTTCTTGAAATTTCTGTTTACATGGCCCAGTTTCCTAGCGTCTCTGTGGCACGCAGGTCTTTTGATTACCGAACTTTGGGACTGGGATATGCCAATTTGGGTTCCCTGTTGATGGTTCAGGGAATTTCTTATGATTCCGAGGAAGGCAGGGCTCAATGTGCGGCCATAAGCTGCCTAATGCATTGTGCTAGCTACTCCACCTCAGCTAGACTTTCTGCGGAAATAGGGCCTTTTCCCCGATACCATGCAAACCGCCAAGCTATGCAGAAAGTAGTTCGAAACCATCGGCGGGCTGCCTTTGCTGCCCCGCGCGAAGCTTATGAAGGTTTGACGATCACTCCGGTTGGTCTTACCGGGGAAAATTGCTCTGCTTATCTTGTTGAGGCGGCCCGCCGCGAAGCTGACAAAATGGAGGAAATCGGAGAGCGTCACGGTTTCCGAAATGCCCAGGTAACTTGTATTGCACCCACCGGTACCATTGGTCTGGTGATGGATTGCGATACGACCGGGCTGGAACCTGATTTTGCATTGGTTAAGTTTAAAAAATTGGCTGGCGGCGGCTATTTCAAAATCATCAATGCATCTGTTGAGCCTGCCTTGCTTCGTTTGGGTTATACCGCAGGGCAAATAGAAGAAATGGTTCGCTATTGCCGTGGTGCCGGATCTTTGCTTGGGTGCCCCCATATCAATGCCGGTTCCTTGCGAGACAAAGGAATGCCCGAGGATATGATTCGTCGGCTTTCGGACCAACTTCCTGCGAGTTTTGAGATTTCTTTCGCATTCACCCGATGGTCGGTGGGTGAGGAAGTTTTGACCGGATCAATGGGCTTTTCCAAGGAGCAAATAGACGATCCGGCTTTTGATCTTTTGAAGGCGATGGGTTTTACCTCTCAGCAAATTGAAGAAGCTAATCGTTTTGTTTGTGGAACCATGACTTTGGAAGGGGCTCCCCATCTGAAGGAGGAGCACCTTTCTGTATTCGATTGTGCCAATAAGTGTGGCAAACTTGGTCAGCGTTACCTTTCCGCTGAATCCCACATACGAATGATGGCTGCAGCCCAACCATTCGTCTCAGGAGCGATTTCAAAAACTATTAATATGCCCTTTTCAGCAACAATTGAAGAGGTAAAGCATGCCTACCTGTTGAGTTGGCAGTTGATGCTCAAGGCTAATGCGCTTTATCGCGATGGTTCGAAATTGAGCCAGCCGCTTAATTCTGTTATCGAATCTTCAGATGGTGATGGGGAGGGTTTTGGCGAACCTGAATTCAATTCCGCTAACCCTGTTCAGGTTGCTGAAAAGATAATTTACCGTTATTTGACACAGCGCCGTCGTTTGCCAGACCGCCGAGCTGGGTACACTCAAAAAGCCCGAATTGGTGAGCACAAAATTTACTTGCGCACAGGTGAATACGAAGACGGCTCTTTGGGAGAAATCTTTTTGGATATGCACAAAGAAGGTGCCGCTTTCCGAAGCATGACCAATTGTTTTGCAATAGCCGTTTCGCTTGGCTTGCAGCACGGTGTTCCACTTGAAGAGTATGTGGATGCATTCATCTACACTCGCTTTGAGCCTAATGGGATGGTTACAGGCAATCCACATTTGAAGATGGCCACCTCTATCATTGATTATATTTTCCGCGAGTTGGCCATTTCATACTTGGGTCGAAATGATCTGGCCCATGTAAGAAATGATGATTTGCGTGCGGATGAAATGCATACGGATAAAGAGGCGGAAGATTCATCTATATCTTCCGAATGGACGGGCGAAGAAGTTCGTCCGCCAAGCAACGGTTCCGCAAGTAGTCATAACCGTTCGAATGGGTTGAATGTCAAACCGGTTCAGGGTGCTGCTGCGGGTTTGGTGGTTGGTGCTGTAGCTCCTTCCCCAAACGGGTCTGGTGGAATTGGTAAAGTTGCTGGCTATGCAAACGGTCAGCAATCGCTCCAAAAAACAAAGCTGCTTGAAAAAATTCGAGTTGCCCGACAAAAAGGCTACGAAGGTGATTCTTGTTTCAATTGTGGTCAACTCACATTGGTTCGGAACGGCACATGTTTGAAGTGCGATACCTGTGGTGAAACTTCGGGTTGTTCCTAGCCAAAACCAATTTGGTTTTGCCAATTAACGCTCAAGCAGTCCATTTTTGGGCTGCTTGCGTATTTGTAGGATTCACTTGCTAAAAGTCGTGTTTTGATAAAAATTATTCTTAAGCTGGGATAAGACTTGACCGTCTATTGATGATTTAGTGGGAATAAATCAAAGGGGCATCAATGGTATTTTTATCGAAAATTTACACCAAAACTGGCGATGATGGAACCACTGGTTTGGGTGACGGGACCAGAGTGGCAAAGGACCATGTCCGGGTTGAGGCATATGGCACAGTCGATGAGGCAAATGTCACTATTGGAATGTTGCGCCTTGCATTGGGTGATAACCATTCAGACCAGTTGTTGCTTGAGAATATACAAAACGACCTTTTCGATTTAGGGGCAGACCTCTGTGTGCCTATTGCGCCAGATGCACCAGAAGCCGGTTTACGGGTGTTGGCCAGCCAAGTTGAAAAATTGGAAAAGGCGATTGATAAAGCTAACAATCCGTTGAAGCCCTTGGCCAGTTTTATTCTTCCCGGTGGGAGTCCTCCTTCCGTCCAAGCCCATTTTGCGAGAACAGTTGTTAGACGAGCTGAACGACAAGTAATTTCCTTAGGGCGATTGGAACCCCTCAACCCTCAGGTTGTAATTTATCTAAACCGCTTGTCAGACCTGCTTTTCGTCTTATCCCGGTCTTACAACACTCAAGGAGCATCTGATGTATTGTGGGTACCAGGAGCTTCCCGGCCCAAAATTTGAATGAAATTACTGGCAAGGTAAGGTGTGTTATGCCGCAGTTCAAATTGAGTGCTTTTGCTGATGAAATTTCTCCAGAACCTAAAATTCAGTTAGATGTTTTGGAGAAATCCGGAGTTCGTTTTGTCGAGTTGCGATCAATTCATGAAACTAATGTGCTTGCCCTTACAGATGCCCAAGTTTTTTCCTTCAGGGAATCATTACGGTCGAGGGGTATGGGATTAAGTGCGATAGGCTCGCCAATTGGAAAGATCCCGCTTGATCATCCTTTTGAACCCCATTTGGAAAAGTTCAAAAGGGCCATCCAATTGTGTGATATTTTTGAGGTGGATGCGGTCCGTATTTTTAGTTTTTACCCGCCGGAGTCCGGTGTAGATGATTGGGTAGTGAACCGTGGGGAAGTGATTCGGCGGATGGGAGCCTTGGTCGAATTGTCTGAAAAAAGCGGAATTCGACTATATCACGAAAACGAGCACCGGATTTATGGTGACTCTCCGGAGAGGGTGGCGGATCTGTTGGCTCAATTTCCAGGAAAAACCTTGGCTGCGGCTTACGATGCCGCCAATTTTGTTTTCTGTGGCTATTGCCCTTGGCAGGGATGGTTGAGTTGTCGTGATCGTGTGGCACACCTGCATATCAAGGATTGGAAAACCGGAGAACCGCACGGAACGCTTGCAGGACAAGGTCATGGACGGTGGATGGAAGTTCTCCGCGATTCTGTAGCCAATGGGTACAGTGGATTTGCCACCTTGGAACCACATCTTCTAGGCGGTGGCCCTACTGGTGGGGTGACAGGCCCGGAACTGTTTCCCAAAGCTGTGGAATGTGCCCGAAAACTAATCTTGGATGCTGGTGGGTTGGTGGCGTAAACTTGTACTATGGCAGCTATAAGTTTGAAGGTTTTTGATACGAAGAGTGGCAGCCTGCAACCCTGTTGGATTAACCTTCGAAATAAATCGGGAAATAGTTATTCACCCGTTGGTTGGGAAGGTGACATCTCGGTTATTTCAAAGGTTGATGTTGGCGGTCGGGTGATGATTGCTGGTCATTCGTGGTTCGCTATTTCAGGTTCATGCGAACTGCCAGGTGGGGTTGGTGACTGTATCCTGAGCATATCCCTTAATCCGGAATTCAATTCTATTCAACACTCGTTAAATCTTTACTTGGGCAGGCTTGCTTGCAGGGTTTCCGTTTCTCTGCCTGGTTCTGAGGAAATTCCAGGATTTGTCGCTGCTGATTTGCGTGTTCAGAATACTTCAGCAGGTGTAGCGTTGGTTGAGGCAAAATCGGCAAATATCCAATTGGTTCAATTGCTGGCAGGTATTTCTTTGGAGGAAGAAGATAAACAATCCCTTTCCACACTGGCAGAACTGCAGGGCTTTGGTGGGCTTGTTTGGAGGGAAGGGTGCTTGGTTTCGGGTGGTACTTTGAATCAGCAAGGCGTTTGTGGTTCGCTGGCGCTCTTGGATTGTCATAGGCCGGTCTTTCCTCTTGGAATCAATAATTCAAATGCTCAAAATTGGTCGATTTTTGATTGGACAGCTCAATGTCATCGAGTCCGCGGGGTGGTGGTTTGGGCCGATGCCGACAGGGATATTGGTCACCAAGCGGAGGCAATTTGCGCAGCATTGGAAGGAGAAATTGACGCTTATGAGGTGATTGATTTTGATACCGACCGTCCTGGCGGCCTGAAGTTATGGTTTCAATTGGCTAATTCAGGATGTTTTTTGCCATTAGTCGGTGCCAGTGCTAAAACACGAAATACAACCTGCATAGGTTCAACCCGAACATGGATCCAGTTGGAAAATTCAAGTTCTTGGAAGGCAGAGGGGAAAGGGGCGCAAGAATCGTGGGTTCTGGGGATTAAAAAGGGAAGAACTTCGGTTTCAAAATTGCCTTTTTTTTTCACCAATTCAATAACTAAGGAAAAAACAGGCTGGGTAGTCGAGGTCGTGATTGGTGGTCTTCCAGATGATGGTTTCGTGGAGATCTTAAATTCAGACGGGACGGTTGCCTCAAAAGTGGATTTGGTAGCTGATTTGGAGTGTAACCAAATAGCGCAGGTCCGAATTGAAGGTGATTTTAGCCATATCGCGGCTGTATTAAAAAACTGTTCCGGAAATATAATTTCCCATGATTCTTTTGTGGCTTTGCCTAATTGGCAGCAAGGACCCAATTCATCAAACCTTGATACTTCTGAACTGCAATTTCGAATTCAAGAAGGAATTGACTGGGCCATGCAGGTATCCAGTGGTGAACCTTCGGGAGAAATGCTTTATCGGTTGGATTTATTTTCGAGGTGTTTGAAAAGGCTGAGGGGGGAAAATCGAGATTTTGTTTAATTTACTGAGTAGTTACTACATAAAAACAATACTTTTTAAAACAATTAAAACATCAAAATCATCAAAGTCCTCGACTTGTAAGGGGACGGCTAAAGCATGGTTCGATAACATTGAGAGCTAAGATCGAATCACACAATTCAAAAATAAGTGGTTTAAAAAGGGGCAGGAATGGATAGGATAGCATATCGCGGGATAACTTTTGATGATGTCCTACTTGAGCCGGCGTTTAGTTCCATTGTTCCACGCGATGCCGATGTTAGAACCTTTTTAACCAAAAAAATTAAATTAAATTTACCGGTCCTTTCTTCACCGATGGACACGGTGACAGAAAGCGATTTAGCAATTGCCCTCGCTCAAGAGGGTGGTATAGGTATTATGCATAAAAATATGTCGATTGCTGATCAAACTAGAGAGGTTGATAAGGTTAAGCGAAGTGAAAATGGTATAATTGTAGATCCAATTACATTGCCGCCAGAGGAAACTGTTGGTACTGCCAGAAAAATAATGGAAGAGCACAAAATTAGCGGTGTTCCAATTACTTCCAATGGACTTCTAAAAGGCATTTTAACACGCAGGGATTTGAAATTTCTCGAGGATAATCAGCAAAAAATTAGTGAGGTAATGACCAAGGATAAATTGGTGACAGCTTCCGAAAACACCAAATTGGAGGATGCCGAACGAATACTCACAAAAAATAAAGTGGAGAAACTTCTCCTTGTAGACGATCAATACCGTCTGAAGGGGCTCATTACTATCAAGGACATTGACAAACTGACAAGTTTTCCTCAAGCGTGTAAGGACGAACGAGGAAGGCTAAGAGTTGGAGCGGCAGTTGGAGTTCATGACTATGAACGAGTCGAATCCTTGCTCAAAGCCGGCGTGGATGTGGTTGTGGTGGATTCTGCCCATGGTCATTCTTCCAATGTCATCGACACAGTAAGGAACCTAAAAAAGAAATACGCGGTGGAGGTCATTGCCGGGAATGTAGCAACGCAGGAGGGGGCCAGAGCGTTAGTTGAAGCTGGAGCTGACGCGGTGAAGGTGGGAATAGGGCCGGGGTCAATTTGCACTACCCGTATTATCTCAGGCGTTGGTGTTCCCCAAGTTACTGCGATTTTTGAAGCAATTAAGGGGATTGGAAGCTCTGGTGTTCCGGTGATCGCTGATGGCGGTATAAGGTATTCTGGTGATATCACAAAGGCGATTGCAGCTGGAGCGAACTGTGTCATGCTTGGTAGTCTTTTGGCTGGTTTGGCGGAAAGCCCTGGCCAAATGATTTTATTCAAGGGGCGGACTTTTAAGGCTTATCGCGGCATGGGTTCTGTAAGCGCGATGATGGCGGGGTCGAAAGACCGATATAGGCAAGGAGAGGGAACTAGGGAGAAACTGGTTCCCGAAGGGGTTGAAGGCAAGGTGCCATACAAGGGACCGCTTGCCCCCTTTATTTTTCAGTTGGTCGGCGGCTTAAGGGCAGGAATGGGGTATTGCGGCACGCGAACCATCGAAGAGCTTCGAACCAATTCGAAGTTTGTTATGGTTACGGCCGCTTCAGTTAGGGAGAGCCATCCACATGACATCTCCATTACGATGGAATCACCAAATTACAGCTCCCGCCATGAGGGGATGGAAAACGGCGATTAATAGCCTTTTCCTATTCTTCTTGGCAGCAGGTTCTGTTTTTGGCCAAGGTGCTCCGGTAGACAATCCTGTAGCACCATCAAACCTTTTGAATTTGCCCCCGGGTGATTTGCCAACCGGTTTTTCAGTTCAATTGGAGCCACCGGGGCCTGAAAGGCTTTTCCGCGTGGAATCAGAGGACGCCCTCAAGGAGAGGATGCGTCAGGAAAAACGCAACAGCCCCAAAATGGATCGGCTGGTTTTTCCGGAGGAAGTCGTCCTCAGTAACTCGGTTTACGATCCCAACTGGCGGTCCTCCACTTGGAAACCAATGGTCCGCCAAGTTGAACCAAATTACTTGGTCCACGGGCGACTGCTGTTCCAAGAGAAAAACAGCGAACGCTACGGGTGGGATTTGGGGCCGATACAGCCATTTGTTTCAGGGGCTTACTTCTTGG
>CAIWHS010000102.1 GCA_903912515.1 uncultured Planctomycetaceae bacterium | reverse complement strand
GGCCGATACATCAATCAAGATAAAGGGCCTGCAGGCTGGGGTTCCGTACACCTTTGCGGTCTCGGCTACAAACGGGCAGCATACTGGGCCTAAAGTGGAGGAAACGTGGACTACGGTGGCGCGTGCCCCTGTCTTTAGTTGATTGTGACGGTCGTCGTCAAGTGGCCTGACGGACTTCCTATGCCTTGCTGTTGGATCCGCCTCCCCTTGATTCGCTGGCAGCGATGAAGTTGGTCCAATTGGCCACCAGAGACCTGGCCGGAGGTTTCTTTTTGGGTATCAGTCTGGTGAAAGACCTCTGGGCGTACGCTCAGAGGTCTTTGGTTTAAATGGGTTTTCAGCTTTGCAATCATGCCGATTGAAGAACCGGATGGCAGAACGGCAGCAAGGTGTAAAGGCCCTGGTTTGACGTGACCGGCAAGCACTCGAGTATGTCTTTCAGGTACTGCCGGGGATTGATGGCGAACTTTTTGCAGGTCTCGTTGAAGCTGGCCAGAATCGCCAAGGCCTTGCCGCCGCGGTCTGAACCGAAGAACAACTAGGCGTGTTGTTGTCGATGGCGCAGTTACCGTTGGTGGTATAGGCCAGCAACGCGTCCCACTTCCCAATGGTTCAGGGTGTAATTCACCGCCTCTATCAGTCGCCTTTTCTGCAGGTAACTGACCTTTGGCTTTTTCTAGCCACCTCATCGTGCGACGCAAGCAGCGCCGAACCCTCCGCCTCCACCAACTTCCGGCGCGCGTGTGCCCGGCAGCCGCCTCCATCACCTTGCCCCGCCTATGCCAGCATTGGAAGTTTCCGGGTTCTGGTGTAGGCGGGTGACCGGAGGGTATTTGGGGCGGCCGGTGGTTGTGGGTTTTGGGGGGGAGGACGATTGCTGGCCAGGCTGGGCGAGAAACTGTGAGCAGGCTGCAACCGGGTACAGCAGCGCCCGGCACGCCGGGTGCGGCGAGGGGGGGCAGGTAACCGCGTTAAATATAAGACCCCCGCGTGGGCGAGGCTGGGGATCAGTCGGCGGTGGGTTGTTCGGTTGATGGGGGCTGATTAGTTGCAGGCAAGCCGCATGATTCAAATCAAAAACGGTAACACAGGTCCTCAAGGCGCAAGGCAAGGCGGCATTCCTGTTCCCCTGCGAAGCCATCACCGCGCTGTGAAATAAAGAACCGGCAGCTTCATTTTCTTAGCAGTTGAACGGTTTCAATTTTTTAAGGCAGGTATTCGTCAGCCCCGCCAGGCTGGCCGTATTCAGTATTGACGGTCAACGCCACGGTGGGTGACCATTTAGGCGAAGCCGATTTGGATTATTAAAATGGAGATTAATTTATGCGCTTTTTGCTGTCTACAGGTTTGCTGATAGCCCTGATGATGGGTGGTTGGACCGGTCGGGCGGGGGCTGACGAGCCGCCAACTGATGCCGTGCGCAAGGACCGCAAGGCCATTGAGGGAACTTGGAAAGTGGTGTTGATGGTGGAAGATGGAAAGCAATCGAAACCCGAGGATGCGAGCAAGGTTTTTGTGGTGAATGGCGATGATGGAAACTGGAGCCTGCATGCAGACGGCAAGGTCATCGCCAAGGGGCCCAGCACCATCGACCCGTTAGCCAAGCCGAGGCGGATCGATTTTTACATTCAGGAAGAGAACGGCAAGCGGCAGGAATTCTTGGGCATTTATGAGATGGGCGAGACCAAGCGCAAGCTTTGCTTTGCCCCTAGCGCCAAGGGCCGGCCCGGTGATTTTGAGTCCAAAAAAGGAACCGGATATATTTTGGTGGAGTTTGAAAGAATCAAAAAATGATGGGTGCAAGGGGTTGAAGCTGGCTGACTTTGCTGTGGCTGTCTGGAGCATGGATGGAAGGGGCGGGGCATCAGCCGATCAGATTAGTTAGCACCTCGCCCGATACCAGGGGTATTTCGCGGCCAAGCCTGTCGGTGATGATGGTGTGTGGGTCGACACCGAGTTGGTGGTAGAGGGTTGCGACCAGATCGGCCGGACGCACCGGGGAGGTGCTGGGTTCGGCGGCGTAGCGATCAGAACTGCCATGAACCAGCCCCTTTTTGAAGCCGCCACCAGCCACGATG
>CAIWHS010000101.1 GCA_903912515.1 uncultured Planctomycetaceae bacterium | reverse complement strand
CAAACCCCCACCACACCACCACTCCCCCCCCCTCATCACCCCCCAACCTCAACCCCCTTCAACATCTGCAAACTCCCAGGCCGCCCAACTGCGAACTCAAAATTCGTCCCCGGCACTGCCGCCGCTCCGTGCCGCCCCTGCGGGTCCAGCGCCAAAAACGCGGCGCTCGACACATGCACCCCACGCCGGCCGGCAACCTGGTGCATCAGCCTCACCGCCTGCTCGCAAGCCTCTTGCGGCGATTTCCCCGCCCGCATCATCTCCACCACTTTGTGGCTCCCCAGTATCCGCCAAATCTCTTCACCCACACCCGTTGCCCCGGCGCATCCTCCCTGGTTGTCCACATACAGTCCCGCACCCACAATTGGCGAATCACCCACACGCCCCGGCAGCTTGTGCGCCAAACCGCTCGTCGAACAAACGCCTCCCAAATCCCCTTTGCTATCCAGACAAAGCACCGTCACTGTGTCGTGACCAGGCATGGGCTGGGGCGGCTTGGGTTTGCTCTTCTCCCATTCCTCCAAGCTTTTAGGGGTCAGCAAGTTGCGGGTCTTAAAACCATTGGTTATCGCAAACTCCAGCGCCCCCCGACCCGCCAGACAAACATGCGGCGTTTTCTCCATCACCAACTTCGCCACCGCCGCCGGATTGCCAATCCGCTCAAGGGCCGCCACTGCGCCAAACGAAAGCGTCCTGCCATCCATCACGCAGGCGTCCAGACTCACAACACCATCCCGGTCGGGCAGACCGCCATAACCCACACTGTTCACCGATGGATCATCCTCCACCGCCTGAGCACCCGCCAAAGCCGCCTCAAGCGCGGGTTTCCCAGCTAGCAAAAGTTTCGATGCCGTCATCGCCGCAAGCCTTCCAAATGGCCAAGTGGCAATGCAAACCGGTGTGGCCATGATCAATTCTCCTCACGAAATTCTCAGCTGAATTAACCGGCACCTCGCCAGCAACTCCCAAAATCTATGGGTTTTCTAGGCCTTTTGCCATTCCACTCCACCAAAAAACCGGGTTTTAAAGCCCTTTTTCACACCCAAATTCAAAATTTCCCTGAAAAACACCACTTTTTTCCATTCCCTGCGTTGACTCCCCCGCATTTCTGGCCTAGTTTGCCCCAAGGCGTGCAAATGCCTCGTGTTCATGTCAGTTCCCGGTTCCGCTCCGCGAAACTGGGGAAATTTAGGAGATTTAAAAGATGGCTAAGGAATCAAAGAAGCCCCTCAATAAGGCTGGCGTGTTGGCTCACCTCGCCGAGGCTGCGGGCCTGGGTAAGAAGGAAGTCTCCGCCGTCCTCGAGGCGCTCTGCGAATTGGCCCAAGAGCAATTGGGCAAGAAGGGCCCCGGCGTTTTCGTCATCCCCAATGTCATCAAGCTCAGCAAGCGCGTGAAGCCCGCAACACCGGCTCGCAAGGGTATCAACCCCTTCACCAAGGAGCCCCAAACCTTCAAGGCAAAGCCTGCGAGCGTCACCATCAAGGCAAACGCTCTGAAGAAATTCAAAGAAGAAATCAAGTAATCCAGCGCCCCGCAAAGGGCACTCCGACTACCTTGACACAAAAAAGCAGAAGCCAGGCCTTCAAGCCCGGCTTCTGCTTTTTTCACGCTATTTTCAAACGACCGGCTCCCCATCAAACGCCAAATTGTCACCCAAAGTTAACCCCAGGCTATAGAATGATTCCCAGGGCAACTCTTAACAAACGCCCAAGCATCCCCAAGGAACCGTTCGGATGGATTCGACCGGCGCTGCCGACTCCCAATCCTCTCCCGGCCAACCGGGCCAGCAAGCGTCTTCCCTGAGCGACCGGATCGCCTTGCTGGAATCCCGTATAGACTCCATCGAAGGGCGCCTCGCCGCCAACCTAACCCCGCATCGCCGCGAATTGCCTCGCTCCACCATCAACCCTGCCGACCGAGGCCCTTGGTGGAAAGAAATACTCCCAGGTTTGGCTGATTTCGGCAAAGATTGCAGCCTCCTACCTCGCGTTTTCACCGACCCCCGCTACCCACTTCCCTGGCACATCCGGGTGGGTGTGCCAGTTTTGGCTGTGCTGTTTTTTTTCTCAGCCTACCTCATGCCTTTGGGCCTGGCTTCCCTCCCGATCGTGGGCAAAATTCCCGATCTGTTCATCGCCGGTCTTTTCTTCTGGCTCATCTGGCGCGAGGTGCGCCGCTACCGCCGTGTTTCAGAGGATCTGCCTGATTCATGGCGGGTTTGAAACACAACTCGCATGGTTGCCGACATTGGGTAATGGTTGCCAACATTGGGTCATGGTTGCCGACATTGGGTTTGCGCTAATTTAGGAGATTGCCATCATGCTGCGTTTGGGTGTCAATATCGACCATGTGGCCACCGTGCGGCAGGCCCGCAAGGGCCACCACCCCGATCCCGTCACCGCCGCTGCCCTCGCCATCATCGGCGGTGCCGATGGTATCACCGTCCACCTCCGCGAAGATCGCCGCCACATTCAGGAAAGGGATGTCCGACTGGTACGCCAAACCATCACGGCCCGCCTCAATTTGGAAATGGCCGCCGTCGATGCCATGACCCGTTTCGCCCTAGAGGTAAAACCCGATGAGGCCACCCTCGTTCCCGAAAAACGCGAAGAACTCACCACCGAAGGCGGGCTCGACCTCCTCGCCCATGAAAAATCCGTCACCGAAATAGCTCACAGGCTGATCGATGCCGGTATCCTCGTCTCCCTCTTCATCGATCCCAACCCCCGTCAGGTCGAAGCGGCACACCGTATCAAGGCCCACGCCATCGAGTTGCAAACCGGCAGCTACAGCGAGGCCAAATCCCGTCAGGAACGCAAAGACCGCCTCATCGAACTCGAAGAAGCTGCCCTGTTAGCCCACCAAATGGGCCTCAAAGTACACGCCGGCCACGGCCTCGACTACAACAATGTCCAACCCGTTGCGGCAATCCCGCATGTCGAAGAACTCAACATCGGCCACAGCATCGTCAGCAGGGCCATCCTGGTGGGTTTTGAACAGGCGGTAAGCCAAATGCGCTTTGCCATGGATCAGGGCCGCTCCGGCGAAAAATGGGAACGGTTCATCTAGCGCCCAATCCCTGCCAAAGCCTATGCTTCGCCCCAATCGATAGCCGCGTGTTGTTAACAGCGGTTCCAGATAGGGCAATGCTTATAGGGCAAGACTCAGGAGGCTAGCAGATATGTTCGCGCAAAAAAGGTTGGTTCTGGGTCTGTCTTGGGCGGTCGGAAGTGCTGCATTCGCCCAGCCACCAGTTCCCCCTGCGGCAATTCAAACCACCTCCGCTGTGGCGCCAGCCACCGCCAGTGTGGTTGCCAAAGTGAATGGCGTTTCCATTTCGCAGTTGGCCCTCGACCGGGCCCTCGACCGCTTTGCACCCGACAAGCGCGATGAGGCAAAAGAAGAAGTTCTGGCCCAGTTGATCGACACCGAACTCGTCGACCAGTTCCTCGTCCAGGGCAAGCTCCAGGCCACCCCGGCCGAAGTCGCCACACGCATCGAAGAAATGAAAACAGAGGCCAAAGGCCAAAACAAAACCTTTGAAGAAATCCTCGCTAGCCTCAAGCTCGCCCCAGGCGAACTCGACAAACATGTCGCCGCCGATATCCGCTGGGAGAAATACCTCAACTCCCAAGCCACCGAAATCGCCTTGAAAGCACTTTTTCAGTCCGAGCCTGCTTTGTTCGATGGCAGCACCGTCCGTGCCCGTCACATCCTGCTCCCCCTGGGGACCGATGCTGCGCAAAATCAGGCCAGCAAGCAGCGCCTGCTCCAAATCAAGGCTGCCGTCGATCAAGCTGCGCAAAAAGCCGTCCTCGCCGCCGGGGCCGACAAACTGGCCGCCGAGCAAAAACGGGTCGAGGCCATGGACGAAACCTTCACCGCCTACGCCAAGCAATATTCCACCTGCCCAAGCAAGACCCAAGGCGGAGATGTTGGTTGGTTTGCTCGTGATGGCAGCATGGTCGAGCAATTTGCCAAGGTCGCCTTCGCCCAAAAAGCCGGCACCATCAGCGATGTTGTCGAGACACCCTTCGGATACCACATCATCCTCACCGTTGACAAAAAGGCCGGCAAGGAAGTGAAATTCGACGATGTCAAAGACGATGTCAAAGAAACCTACGGCGAACGCTTGCGTGACCAAGTCGCCGCCCACATGCGACGCACCGCCAAGCTCGAATTGGCTGGCAAAACAGCAGCAAAGTAAGCCCAAAGGTTACCAAATCAGACACGCCGGCCGGCGACGGGTGACCGCCACGGCCGGTGTTTTCGTAAAGCGGCCAAAGTGTTTTCAAACTCTTCCGGCAATGGTGCCGTGAACT
>CAIWHS010000100.1 GCA_903912515.1 uncultured Planctomycetaceae bacterium | reverse complement strand
CGACATAGTTCTCGATCGACTTGGTGACATCGCCCAAGGCATTGAAATAACTCCGGGTCTCGATCCCCCGGGGATCAATGCGCTTCCAGGCCAGCCCAGCCGAGTTGTAGGCGGTGGTGATGACCAACACCGTGTCGGACCGGCTGGGGACCGTGGAAGGCCGGGTGTAGCTGGACCCACCGTTGGTGCCAACATCCACCACCCCGGTCAAACGGTCGGCGCCATCGAAGTAGCTAGCGGCGTAGCTGACCCGGGCCTTCACGCCGGTAGAAGCAGTGCCCAGCACCCCGGTGCCGGTCTCATCGTGGAACCGCTGCTTGGCGGTGACCAAAATGACATGGGAGTTGCTGTCATAGGTGGTCTCGATCTGCTGTAGGACTGGGTAACGATTTGTTATTTTTAAGGCGGATGATTTATTCTTTTGAGAAAAAGAAGCCCTCCGCCCATTGCCCCAATTCAGGGCAGGGACAACAAAACCAATCCTCGAATACCTTACGATCAAAAGCATTTCCTCATTCGAGCCTAAATACTATCGCCTAAAAGTAGAATGCCCACTTTTGGCCACCCGGCAAGGCAAAAGCCCGTGACCGCGAATAGTCGATTAAATCCCAATCTCCTTCGGCAGCGAACCTATCATGGCAAAAATCTGAATAAAGGTGGTTGACACTGTGCGGCATCATAGTCAGACGCAACTGCTTAACCTCATACCACTCTAGAATGTCCCCCTTTTGGTTTCCTACATTTTATCAATTTGTGATTTAAATTTTAAATCAGGACCACTTTGCAACTTAATTTCATCAAACCATTCCCCTATTTGCATCACTTGTCCTTTTTTTTCAATTACACAAAAGGCAAGTTCTTTCATTTTCTCTAAAGTCTTGCTTAAGGTCCAAGGCACCAATGTCTCAATGTCATTTAATTCAGTCCCTAACTGAAAAATGCTGACTAGATTTGCATCAACATTTATTTTTTTTAATTCCTCCAAATACTTTGGTAAAAAAATTAAGCTTTCAGAATCATCAGAGGAGAATTTCCCATCTGAAATTGCCTCAATTAAACCTAATACTAATAAAGCTATTAGTTTTTCAGTTGTAGTGGCGAATTTGGTCATCAATTGCTCCACCCGGGTGTCCAGACCCCATTCTGAGTACCACTGGATAATTTAAAACCTTCCTCTGTCGGTCTTGAAAAATCCCCGTTGCCGGGGCCGTCTGCGCTAGAATCTGGCCAGCCTTTCGGAGGATACGGCTCTGCTGGGAAGCAACCGGAGCGCCGAAGGTTGGCCAGACGGTCAGGGTAACCGGGAGACCTCCTCCCGGTTGCCTTCCTGGACCGGAGGCCTGATGCGATAAATCCCGGGGGTCTGGGGGCAGAGCCCCCGGAGCCTCGCCAAATTGCCAGATCCATACCATTCCCGCCGGACCTTCATGCCCTTTCCCAAGGCGAACTCCAGCGGTGGCCGGTACTTCAGCCTGCTGTGTGGCCGTTCGGTGTTGTATCTCCCCACATACAACCGGGCCAAAGCCCTGGCGTGGTCCACATGGTGGAATACCTCCTGATTCAGGAACTCATGCCGCAAGGTGCCGTTGAACCGCTCGTTCCGCCCGTTCTGCCAGGGTGAACCTGGATCGATGAACCTGGATTGCACATCCTGATCTTTCAGCCAGCGGACCAGGGTCTTGGCGATGAATTCCGATCCGTTGTCCGTCCTCAGGAATTTGGGTGCTCCAAACATCCTGATCAAGTCCTCCATCACCCTGATCACCTGAAGGTGGTTGAACCCGGTGTTAACCTCCACGGCAAGGCATACCCGGGTGTATTCCTCGATCACGGTGAAAAAACGCAATTTCCGGCCGTTGTCGCAGAAATCCGATACGAAGTCACACGACCACACATGGTTCAGGTATTCCGCACGGCAGGGCATGCCTGCCCCGGCACCCCGCCGTTTCCTCTTTCGGCGCTGCGGTTGGGACAGCCCGTGGAGTCGGCACAATCGCCGCACCTTTTTCGCGTTCACCCACCAGCCTGCCATAAGAAGCGACCCATGCAGCATGCGGTAACCATGACAGGGGTTTTCGGCCGCCAGTTCCTTGAGTTTCCGCACCAGCGCCGAGTCATCCTTGCGGGGAAGGTATCCCAGGGAACTGCGGCTAATCCGCAGGATGGCACACGATCTGCGGACCGACAGGCCCCTGGCGGTCAAAAATCGCACCGCTTCACGCCGTTCGGCCGCACCCGCTACTTTTTTTTCAGGAATTCCCGGACCACATCCAGCTCAAGGTCCCGCTCCGCGAGCAGGCGCTTGAGCCTGGCATTCTCCTTCTCCATCTCCCTGAGCCTCTTGACCTCATTCTCCTGCAACGACCCGAAACGCCTGCGCCAAAGGTAGAAAGTTTGCACCGAAACCTTGTGGCGCTTGCAGGTGTCCTCAATCGACTTGCCCTGCGTGTCCACCTCACGCAGGATCGTCACGATCTGCTCGTCTGAAAAACGCTTCTTCATGCTTCAACCCTCACTCGGACAGGGTAAAGCTTAAACCATCCAGTGGTACTGTTTTAGGGGGGCACGTCAGCGCCACCAGCTGTGCTGCGGCAACCTGGAGACCCTGTAAGTGTTCGCCCAATTATTCCGGGGGACAATCGAAGTGGCGGTTCACAAATCGGAAACCAATTGCGAGATGTTCCTAACGGTAGTCAAATTATTATTATTATTATAAACAAATTAAACTAAGGAAATTTAATTTGAGTACAGCATTAGAAAGAATATTGGAAATTTCAAGTGGAGCAATTGTTTCTCAAAAACCAGATAAATTACAAATAGCTAGTTATTTTAAAAAATGGCACTCCAGAGGTAGTGAACTTGAGCAATTGATAAGCACACGCAACGGATTCTGGACATATGAATCGTCTCTCTTAGTTAGACCTTTTAGTAATAGCAAGCCTCCCCTTGGAATTATTGAATGGAATGATGAAAATCTGTGGAAATCTGATTTTGATTGGGATTTGAATCATATTTTGTGTTTTGCTGAAGATTTATTTGGGTGCCAATTTTGCATCGTGGAGGAAAAGGTTTGCCTTTTTGATCCGGAAACCGGGCAACTGGAGAATTTTGCGAATTCATTACAAGATTGGGCGATGGCGATTATTGGAGATTTTGAGTTTCGAACAGGTTATCCATTGGCTCACGCATGGCAAATAAAAAATTCTATCCTTATTCCTGGGAGTCGCTTGTTGCCAAAAATTCCTTTTGCACTTGGCGGAAAGTATGATCTAGAAAACCTCTATGCAAGTAAAGATGTAGATGGAATGATATTTCGCGCAAACATTGCAAACCAGATACGAAATATTTCTGATGGTGAAAAAATTATCATTGATATTATGAGCAATTCCAAAGGAGGAACATCTGGTTGAAATAAAGAGAAAGTGTTTCATCAGGGTTCCAAAAAGTAATATATATATTTAAGATGTCATTAATTTATTAATTCGGTCACGAAATAGCGAACTGATTAAGCGGCGTATGCGACGGAAGGATGCTGGAAGTACCGCATGACCAAGTCAAGGCTTCTATGTCTGGACCTGAGATAACCCCTGACCCTCACCACCCACCCTTCCCTCAGTCAGGTAGGGTCCGTCAAGTTGCGCACATTTG
>CAIWHS010000099.1 GCA_903912515.1 uncultured Planctomycetaceae bacterium | reverse complement strand
TCTTGCCCAGCTTCTCCTCGAGGTCCTTGATCCGCTTTTCCGTGCGCTCAACATAGGCCGCAAATTCAGCCTGTAACCTGACACAGTTATCGCACTCAAATTTACCCATGCGCAAAGGGTACCATTATTCACCCTGCAGCTGAAGTGCTTTTCCGGTGAACGGTTACAGCAAATTTATGATGAAAGCAATTTCGGTGGTATCAACTTTCACTAACAAAATTTCCTTAGTGCAAGGAAAGGAGTATGCAATCATTGGTGTTGAAGAAAGAGGGCCAAATAAAATATTTTTACGAGTAATTGATGAATCAGGCGAACCGAACCTTTATCCGAGTGATTATTTTGCTGAAGATGTTTATACTTCGCCGCCGAATTGGAGTGTAAAAAAATTTGAAGATTGGATTAATATATATCCTCCCGAACTTTCCGGATCGTGTTTTTTTGATCATTTATCTGAAGACAAACCTGAACAAGTTAAGATTTTTTACGATTTCTTGCAAAAGCACCAAAGTTTTCTGAGGGGCCTTAACAAAGGTTAGGGGATCTGGCACTGCGCCATGGTTTGCTGGTTACCGCAAACCTTTTCCGCTAGGTGAAAAACCAAAACCAACCCATGCCGGCAAAAAAAGAGGAAATTATAAAATGGCATGAAGTTAAGCCATAAGTCTCAGGATTTTCAAATCCTAGCGTAATTCGGAACGTGGCCTTTGGTGCTGTCCGACTATGATGTGGCAGGGGGCGTCTGTCAACTTGCGCACATTTGTTTTGTGAACCCGTGAAGTCAGGGTCTTTCTGAATGTTCGCGTATGTCAAGTTGCGCACATTTGTTTTCGTGATCTTGTGAATTCAGGGTCGTTCTGAATGGTCAGAGGCTATCAAGCCTCGACCACTTCAAAAGCCTTCTTTCTTGGGTTTTGGTTTTGAAGCTTGTCCATATCGAGGTACCTTTGTGATCGGTGCTGCCGACTAGGTCGCGTCTGTCAAGTTGCGCACATTTGTTTTGTGACCCGGTGAAGTCAGGGACATTCTGAATGATCAGGGCCTATCAAGCCCCGACCACCTCAAGAGCCTCCTTTCTTGGGTTTTGGTTTTGAAGCTTGTCCATGTCGAGGTAGCGCCTCGGGCCCCACTGGGTTGCCGCGACATGCCTCAGCCTGGCAGATACCAGCATCATGTGTCCGTTAAACGAACCAGTCTCAAATGACGTGTCCGTTAAACGAACCAGTCTCAAATGATCCTTTCAGACGGTGGTGGTCCGACGGGCCGTTCGTTTTTTGTTTTTCCGCTCTTGGGCTTGGCGGTTCTCGTGGTCACGGTTGAGAAGGACCTTGTCGGGATTGGCCAGGGCCCATTGATCGGGTAGTAGCCCGTCGAGTGGTTCGCCTTCGGCCATGAGCACGGGCACCTCATACCAACCCAATCAAGGGCAGGAGGAAACTGGGAAACATCTGGGGAAACTGGTGAGTATTTACCATCCCAAAGTATGGCGTCCACTTTTTAAGTATACAAAACACCCCTAGATATTTAAATTATTGACCGAAAAGCATTTGCCTCGCGCCGGGCATCCGGGCGCAGGCTCGAGCGGTCTGAATCTCAGCGGATGGCACCGCCGACCGATCCGGGCAATTGTGGCAGTCATAGTGAAGTCTGTCCTTGGCCTTCCATCAGTCTGGCGTCGTGAACAACACCAGCCTGACTGGAGGTCAAGGATTTTTGAAATACCAATCAGCCTGAAACGCAACCTTTACCCAGGGAAATGCTTATGGCTTAACTTCATGCCGTTCTAGAAGGTCTGTTTTTTAACCCCAGGCTGCAGTTCAGCTCTTCAGCAGCAAGCGCAATTTTTCTGCGGTCCAGTCGATCACACAATAAAAAACGGGTGTGAGAAAAACACCGAACAGGGTGACACCCAGCATGCCGCTAAAGACGGCAATGCCAAGAATGCGGCGCATTTCCGCACCCGCCCCTTGGGCCACCAGCAAAGGGGCGACGCCAATGATGAAGGCCAGTGATGTCATCACAATGGGCCGCAATCGCAAGGAGCAAGCCTGCAGGGTGGCTTCCAACCTTGTGGCGCCAGCCTCGCGCCTTGCCCGGGCAAACTCGACAATAAGGATGGCGTTTTTGCAAGCCAGGCCTATCAGCACCACAAAGCCGATTTGGGTAAAAATGTTAATATCGGTACCGGTGAGATACACCCCCGCCAAGGCACATGACAGGCACAACGGAACCACCAGAATCACCGCCAGGGGCAACGCCCAGCTCTCGTACTGCGCCGCCAGCACCAAAAATACCAAGGCCACACCTAGCCCGAAGGCAACCGTTGCGGTGCCGCCTGTCTGCTGCTGAAGATAGGCCAACTCAGTCCATTCAGAACGCATGGCCCAAGATTGCTCCTCGCGCGCCAACTCTGCCATGCGGTCAATCGCTTGGCCAGAACTGACTCCAACCGCAGCGTTGAAGGTGAGCGGAGCGGCCGGGAACAGGTTGTGCCTTTGGATGAGAGCAGGCCCGCCAACCTGCCTGCTGGTGACCAGCGAGGCTAGAGGTATCATTTCACCCCGGGTGGACTGTACCCGGATCGAGCGTAAATCTTCCAGATTTTGGCGGTTCTTGCTGGATGCTTGGGCAATCACCTGCCAGGTGCGGCCAAAGCGGTTGAAATCGTTGATGTAGAACGAACCGAGGTACATCTGCAAAGCGTCGAGAATTTCGCCCACGGGCACGCCCATCGACTGGGCCTGAACCCGGTCGATATCGAGATGTATCCACGGGGTATCGGCCCGCAAGCTGGAGTAGGCCCCCTCGACCAGCGGGTCGGAAGCGGCGCGGGCGATCACGCGGTCGGCAATTTCCTGAAGACCCGCCAGGCCCACCTCGCCACGGTCTTCCAACACCAAACGAAAACCACCCGCATTGCCCAAACCATCCACCGGCGGCGCACCCAACACAGTCACCTGACCTTCGGGGGCAGCGGCCTCTAACCGGGCCACCAGCTCACGGGCGATTTGCCCAGAACTCATTTGAGATCCCCTGCGTTTGTCAAACGGCTCGAGCAGCACAAACATGGCGCCAAAGTTAGGCGCGTTTGCCTCGAGCAAAGCCGAGCGGCCTGATACCGCAACCGTGTTTTTCACTCCCGCAACCTGCAGCGCAGCCTGCTCCATGTGCAACACCGCCGCCTGGGTGCGGCTGAGCGAAGAAGAATCGGGTAACTGCAAATTCACCAGCAGGTAGCCTTTGTCCTGCTCGGGAATGAACCCCTTGGGGGCAGATTCAAAACCCCGGGCAGTGAGCCAGACCAACACGGCATAACCTGCCAGCACCACGATGGGCACTCGCAACAGGCCCCGAACCGTGAGGGTGTAGCCCCTTGTGAGCCACGCAAAGCCCCGGTTGAACCAGCCAAAGGCAAACCCCAGGCAGCGGTTGATAGGGTTGGCAACCAGCCACCCTAGCAACGCTCCGGCCAAGGCACCTACTGTCGCAAGCAGGTAGAAAGTGATTCCTTGGGGCCACTCTTGGGGCACACTCAGCCAACCGGGCACGATTTTTGGCACATACCAGAGGCCCGCCAGCCCAAGCACCAGCGGGAAGGCCAAGCGGGGCAGCGGAGCCCGACGGGTATGGCCATGGGCTTCAGGCCGCAGCAGCAGCGCCGCAAGAGCCGGGCTGAGTGTGAGCGAGTTGAAAGCCGAAAGCAGCGTGCTAACCGCAATGGTGAGCGCGAACTGGCGAAAAAATTGCCCGCTGATGCCACCAATGAAAAGGCACGGAATGAAAACAGCGCTAAGCACCAGGCC
>CAIWHS010000098.1 GCA_903912515.1 uncultured Planctomycetaceae bacterium | reverse complement strand
GTTGCGTATTGAACGGGATCTGGAATCGATTCTGTTTTGCATGCCTTCCTCACCGATTGTGGCTGATCCGGATGCACCTCCCCAAGCCAATGACCCAGAAACCGAAGAAATCATCCGGCCAGATCCGCCTGCCGGAGAAAAACCCGCCAAACCGTGGCTGATGGTTTTGCGCGGCAAATTCAGTCCGAAAAAAATCACCAGGGCACTTGAAAATCAGGGCAAAAGCGCGGGTGCCCCCATTCGAAAGCTGAAGGGAGCAAGAACCTTCCTATTGCAGATAGAATCCGAGTTGGGGCCGATTTTTGTAGGATATGATGGCAATCGTAATATCATCGTCTCCAACCAATTGGAACGACTGAAGGCGGGCCTTGTAGGACGCTACGACAAACCGGTTAGCTCCCTATTTCGGGACAGCATGGAATACTTGACGGATCATGAGTCATTCTGGATGGCCCATTCCAATGAGGGTGACCTGAAAAGCGATTTGGAAAAAGAATTAAAGACATTCCCACAGTTAATTTGGAAGCATTTGAAATCCTGCCAATTAGGACTAACCGTATCGCATGAAATTCATGGCAAATTAACCTATTCCAATCAAAACCCCGCCAGTGCGAATGCCATCCAGGCTGAATTAACGTTTGACATTAAAATTTGGAAAAAAGAGGTGGAAATGTTTTTGTCAGACCCTACCAGCTTAATCCCAAAAGATATTTTGGGTAACAAGGAATATTCTTGGATCAACATGATGGCCTTATGGGAACTCACCATACCGTATTCCGCAGCTAGGTTGAGCAAGATGGAAGTCCATGGAAATGACACGGTTTTCCTGATAGATGCCAACCGCAAATCGTTGGAGCCACTGCTCCATGTTTTTGGATTGGTGGAAAAACAACAGGAGAAGCCGGCTGTCTCAAAATGATCGTTCGGGGAACCACAAGTTTAACCAAATCACCTGCCTTGGATCCTTCACCCTCATGAAATAGAGCACGCCACTATTAGGAGGGCACCTGCTTGGGATTGCACCTCCCAGACCAATATGGTTGCATGTTTCGACCAATTCTCATGAACAGAAAAAAAACCCATGGATGCACAAATTAGGGGCTGGGTTTGCGCCTTGATTTTGGGAAGTGCAGCCGTCCAAGTGCAGGCCGTGGAGCCCGATCCCTGCATCCCGCCCGACACTACCTTCGCCCTGAAGGTCCGGCCCCGGCAGATTCTGACCTCCGCTCTGGTGAAGGATCTGGGCTGGGACGAACTGTTCAAGACCACCTTGGCCGCCGTGGGCCCGGCTCAGGAGTTTCTGGACACCGCCGGGTTGCGAATTGAACGGGATCTGGAATCGATTCTCTGGTGCATGCCTTCATCGCCGCTGGTGGATGATCCCGATGCGCCGCCTATGGCCATCGATCCGGAAACCGGGGAGATTATCCAGCCGGATCGGCCCGCCGGGGAAAAACCAGCCAAACTGTGGCTGGTGGTTTTGCGGGGCAAATTCAGCCCGAAGAAAAT
>CAIWHS010000097.1 GCA_903912515.1 uncultured Planctomycetaceae bacterium | reverse complement strand
GAATCGCAAATGGTGCCAGCTATTGCTAAGGGGTCGGGTGTTAGGGGGCAGGAGGCCAGTCGGCGGTGTCGCCTTGGGGTGTGGCTGAGTTGGCCCAGATTTTCAAAAGCTCGGTTTCGCGGGGGGTGGGTTGGCGGGCGGGGTGGGGTGGACCCTTGCAGGGGGTGGTGGCCATGCGGTTGGCGTTGGCGGTTGCCTGGGTGATGGAATTGAGAGGGAAGGCGGTGGCAGCGGGTTGGTGGCAGAGGGTGCAACGGGTTTGCAGGATGGGGGCGATGTCGCGGCGGTAGGTGATGGGGGCTGGGGTTTGGTTGGCGGCGGGGTATTCGACCGGGCAGCCGACGGGTTGGGATTTGTCGATGGGGGGAGGTTGGTTGTTGAGCAGGGAGGTGACCGCCTCTACCAAGTAGTGGCGGGTGATGGCTGGCCGGCGTTTGCCCACTTCGGCCCAGGCGTTGTCGATAGCGCCACGGTAGGCGAGGCGGCCTTGTGGGTCGAAGACGAAGGCCTCGGGGACATGGGTGGGTTTGAGCAGGTCGCGCAACTGGCAGGAGGAGTCGAACAGAACGGGGAAGGAGGCTTTGAATTCGCGGTAGTGGTCGGCGGATTCTTTGCGGGTGATGTAGGGATCGGCGATGACGGCGAACAGTTGGACTTTTTGGGTATGGGTGTTTTCTTCGGGTGTTTTTTTGTGATTGGTTTCTGGGGGGGGATTGACGAACTGTTGGTTGAAGCTGTTGAGGGTGGGGATGTTGGCATTGGCGATGGGGCACTGGGTGGAGAGGAAGACGAATACACGGATGGTGCCAGGTTGGGTATTGGCGAGGTTGTGGGGGAGGGCGTTTTGGTCGAAAAGTGTGTAATTTGTCTGAAAGATTGGTGCTTTTGCATTTTCGGGTGCGGCGCAGCAGGCGAGCAGCATCGTGGTGCAAACGAGGCAAAATGCCATGGCAGTGCCCTAAGAACGATTGGGAATGAGGAGTAATTGAGGTTAGCATATTTGATTGCGGGTTGAATCTGGTTGCCACGCCTGTTTTGGGTTGGTGCAAGGTTGTGCGGGGTGAATTTGGTGTTTAAAAAACCGATGCTTCTGGGGACTGTTTTAGCCTTGCTGTTTGCCGGGGCAGGGGTGGCTGTGGGTGCGGAGGGTGAGGCACCGCCGAATATTGTGGTGTTTTTGGTGGATGACATGGGGGTCATGGATACCTCGGTACCGTTTTTGACCGATAGGGAAGGCAAGGCCAAGCGTTATGCGCTGAATGATTTTTACCGGACGCCCAATATGGAGCGGATGGCCCGGCTTGGAATACGCTTCAACCAGTTTTCGGCGATGAGTGTTTGTTCGCCTTCGCGGGTGTCGCTATTGACGGGGCAGAACGCGGCGCGGCACCGGGTGACGAACTGGATAGACCCAAATGGCGACAACAGCGGGCCGAACGGGCCGGCAGATTGGAATTGGGCGGGGCTGAAGCCTGGGGATGTGACGCTGCCGGGGTTGTTGAGGAAATCTGGATATAGGACAATTCATGTAGGCAAGGGGCATATTGCGCCCAGGGGCAAGGCTGGTGAGGATCTGCGGGCGGTTGGTTTTGACGACACTGTGGGTAGCAGCTCGATTGGCCAGCCGGGGAGTTATTACGGCGAAGACGGCTATGGGAAAATCAAGGGCGCGAAGGCGAACGCGGTGCCCGGGTTGGAGGCTTACCACGGAACGAAGACCTTTTTGACCGATGCGCTGACCCTTGAGGCCAACGCGCGTGTGGCTGGGGCGGTGCGCGAGAAGAAACCGTTTTACCTGCAATTGTCGCATTATGCGGTTCATTCGCCTTGGCAGTGGGACAGTCGTTATGTGGAGCACTACAGGAACCTGAACAAGCCGAACAGCGTGAAGGCTTTTGCGACGCTGGTGGAGGGGATGGACAAGTCGCTTGGGGAAATGCTTGACCATTTGGACAAGTTGGGTGTGGCTGACAACACGCTGGTGTTCTTTTTGGGAGACAATGGCAGTGACGCGCCTTTGGGTGACCATCAGGCGGTGGCCTGTTCGGCGCCGCTGCGGGGTGGCAAGGGGTCGCAATATGAGGGTGGGACGCGCGTCGCCTTCATGGCGGCGTGGGCGAAGGCGAATGCGGATAATCCAAACCAGCGGAGTTTTGCGGTGGCTGGCGGGGCCATTCAGCGGCAGCAAGCATCGATTTGCGACATTTTTCCAACGGCCTTGGCAGTTGCGGGAGTGAAGTTGCCCGACGGGCATAAGTTGGACGGGGTGAACCTGCAAAGGCTGTTGACGGGCAAGGCGGACGGTACGCGGCCTGAGCAGTTTTTGATGCACTTTCCGCATGCGCCACACCGGGCGGATTATTTCACCACTTGGCGAGATGGTGATTGGAAGGTGATTTATCACTACTTTCCTGGGAAAGCCTCGGGTGGGTCGCATTACCAGTTGTTCAACCTGAGGGATGACCCGTTTGAGCAGGATGATTTGGTTCAGTCGAAGCCGGTGGAGCTGAAGCGGTTGATGGGGGGACTGGTGGCGGCGCTGGAGGCTGGTGGTGCGACCTACCCTGTGGACCGGCCTGGGGGCACGGCGCTTATGCCGGTGATGCCTTGATGGGGCCTTGGGGATTGAAGTGTTGGAGATTGGGGCGGGGTGGGTAGATGGGATGTAGTGAATGGCCTGGGTCTTCATACAGTTGGTTTTGGGTGAATAATCGTTAAAAGCGGCCCCTTTTTAATATTTTGGCGGGTTGATGTGTCTTGGTTACCGGGTCCGGCATGGCCTAGTTTGGAAGGATGGACTTGGATCCGAGGCCAGCCAATTG
>CAIWHS010000096.1 GCA_903912515.1 uncultured Planctomycetaceae bacterium | reverse complement strand
TAGTGAGCGACCGGCGGTTGTCCATTCTTTGAGGGCCCAGCCATCGCGGACATGGAACCTTTTGTGTTCTTGTCCGTTGACCCCGTAGATGATGCCTCCGGCCGTGAGGCTACCATCGACATCGACCACCAAGAGGCGGATTGGTTTACAACGATCCGCCAAGCTGGACATTCCTTTACCTCCATTGAGCCTTGAAGAACGCGCATTCACCGCATGCCACGCCTTCAATTAAGCCATGCCTTTTACCAAGCCACTGTGCCAAGCCGTCGCCCCAATAACTCAAAAACCCAAGCCGTCTAGTCGCGCCTGCGGTGCGCTTGTTGAGTCAGACAGCGCGGCGCACCATACCTATCCGCCCAAGAGAAACAAGCTGAACTGGCTGGCTAGCGTGATTACCGGAGCCATCTACAAGCCACCCAGGGCGGCGATTTAGCCCAGCCCCCTTAGGCCACCCTCCTTGCCTGTGGATCTAGGGTGTCTTTGTCGGCTTCCTCTTGTGCATCGAGAACCGAATAAAGACCTGTGACGCCAAGCAAATCGGTGATGTCGAGGATGCCAACGGGCCGGCCCTCGGCATCGACGACCGGCAGCTCACTGAGTTTGCGGCGTCGCATGAGGTCCATGGCCTCGTGCGAGCGGCTGCCGAGTGCGACCGTGGCTGGTTCACGGGTCATGACGGCGCGAATTGGTCGATCAAGGTCATTCTCGCGGCGCTGCTCGATGAGGCGGGCCAGGTCGCTATCAGTGAACAAGCCCCGTAAAATACCTTGCTCATCGACTAACATGACAGCGCCAGTACGGCGTCCGAGTTGGCGGGCTTGGGCAAATACCTTGCGCACTGTTTCGCCAGCGCTAGCGACGCGCATGTCACGGCCCTGACGCATGACGGTATCGACCCTGGAAAGCTTACGACCGAGTGTGCCGGCTGGGTGAAACCTGGCGAACTGGTCCGAGGTGAGTTCCCTAGCATGGCTGAGGCTGAAGGCGATGGCGTCTCCCAAAGCCAACATGGTGGTGGTGCTGGCGCTGGGAGCCAAACCGAGTGGACAGACCTCATCAAGTGGGCCGTAGACCAAGGCGACATCCGTTTTTAACGCCAGGGTGCTTTTTGGGTTACTGGTGATGCCGATCAGGGCTTTGGCCATCTCGCGCAAGGGGAATAACAGGCGTAGCAACTCATCACTTTCGCCTGAGTGGGAGAGTAGAACCATGACATCTTGAGGGTGGACCATTCCCAAGTCGCCATGGACGGCTCGGGTAGCATCGAGGACGTAGCTGCGGGTGCCGGTAGAGTTGAGGGTACCTGCGAGCTTTTGGCCAATATCGGCACTTTTGCCCACGCCTGTGATGCCGAGTCGCCCTCCGGCGGCGAGCCTTGCGGGGTCTGAAAGTAGTTCGAGAACTTTCAGGAATTGGTCATCGAGGCGGTTAGCAGCCACCTCGAGGGCCCTTGCCTCGGCTCTAATAACCTCACGGGCGAAGCTGCAAGGATCGTGCGCACTCATCGCAACCTGTTTATCCACTTGAACTTGCGGCATAAAAACCCCAAACGCCACTGGAAGGTGGCCCTAACCATTCCTTGCGCATACCCGAGCAGAGCAAACCGGGGCAAGTCCGCTCGCTGGCCCGTGCGACTAGGCCCCTGCCTCTCTGCTAATGGTTGATTTTGGTCGCATGTACTGAAAGGTTCTTACAGGCAGTTGGACAAATTTTTCGGATTTTTTGGGGAGGTGTTTTGGGTGCAGGTTTGAGGAATTTAAAGCATTTGCGGGCAATGGTTTGGGTGGGCTTGTTTAGTGTGTTTGAGGATTACGGCCTGGGAGTGAGTCGCCATTGCCTGTGGGTTATGGCGGGGGCGAAGTTGACTGAAATGGCTTAATTGACCAGCGTGGACCGAATGGGGCTGATTCTCGCAAACGGGTTTTTGCCTCGGCCCGGGAGTCCCGGGGTGGCGGTTCGTTGAGCTCACCTTGCCCCGGTCTGTCCAAACCCTACCCCGTCCGGGGTGCTTCAAGACCCCCCTCCCACCCCCTCCCGAAACGGGATG
>CAIWHS010000095.1 GCA_903912515.1 uncultured Planctomycetaceae bacterium | reverse complement strand
TTGAATTCCCTAGTAAAAACCCTGCGTTCTCCGGCCATCGCAAATCCCCCTCACCTAGACCTCGGGCTTCACACGATCTTAACCCACTGTCCAATTTGGTGGGACCAGGCCAGTCCCCGCCCATAAAACTCAACCAGAAGGCCAAATGCTGCCAAACACACTCTGGATCTTCGCAAAGAGCCCGGATCAGATCGGCACAAGCACCCGAAGTGGAAAAGAGGTGAAAAGTCAGATTCGTTAATAAAGTCATCCAACAGGGTAATCCGAATCCTGGTCCTGGGAATCTTCTTCCTCGGGAGTGGGGGGAGCGGAGGATAGAGGGCCCCAGTTTTCCCAGATGTTGCCGGATATGTGGGGAGATGGAGCCTTTTTGGCCGCGGAAGGGGCCAGCATAAGCAATTTGCGCAGGTCCCCGCCGGTAGACAGTTCCAAGGCCAATACCTTCTTTTTCAGGCTTCTGCGCGGCATGTCGGGCTCTGGTTTGGGCTGGGCCTTCAGCACCGCTAATTCGGCCTCGGCATCAGCATGCGATGCGGCTGACTTGGCAAGCATATCTTGTATGTCGGCAACAAGGGTGTCACTCTTTTGTTCCAGCACTGACATTTTCCCCAGGGCGGCATTAGTTTTGGCAATACCGTCCGCCATAGCCTGTGGCCCAATCACCGCAAATTCGGTATGTCTGGCTTGGAGTTCGGCTAGTAACCCCGCAAACATTTCGCGCGTTGGCTGGTCCTGCGCCTTGGGAATAATGGCCGCCAGATTCTCCTGGATGGTATCCAGCACTTTGAAAAAAGGCCCAAAGGCATCCGGTATTTCCGCAGGGTTGATCATGGGTCGTGCTCCTTTGGCGCAGGCCAGGGAATTTTATAATTCACAAAAATGTTGTGATTGGACTTGTAATCGACAGGCTAACTTCAACCACTACCGTTGAGAGGTTGCTATTATCTACTTTTGGCCCCTCAATTTCGCTCGTATCGGTGGGGCCTTCCGTGACCAGGCCTGCCACGCCTACATTCACTACCACCTCAGCAGCAGTGAACAAGTGCCCTTCCGCTGACACTTCCCGGATGACCACCGCGGCCACTATTTCTTTGATACCTTCGCCTGACACTTCCCGGATGACCCCAACGCCCACCTTTTCAACGAGTTCGTCGCATTTGATGTCCACAGCCGGGGCGCTGGTGACGATCCTATCCTCCGTCAGGGTCATTATGGTTTTTCCCACCCGGAAAATGATCGACTTGGGGGTCAGACTGATATCGGCGCCATCATTGGCTGGCCCCATAGAAAGTTTCATTTCAGCCGGCTTAATGGAAATCGAACCCAAAAGTCCCCCGAAAATAGAGGTTATGTTAATGCCTAAATGGTCGACTGCGATAGTGGACATTTTCCCATTAGTAGCCGTTGACTTGAGAGTGATTCCCGGCGCCTCTCCTTTAGCGCTCAGGTCGATCAAGGCACCAGTTTCTCTTTGAGCCAGCGTCAGAATGGCAATCGGAGGAGGGAGAGGAGGGAGAGGAGGGAGAGGAGGAACTGGAGGAACTCCAGAAAACCCGGTTATAGTGACGGTTTCGGCACAGAGACCAAGGGTAGACTCTAGACCGTCTGACTTAATATCAATCAGCCCGGCCTTGGCAGAGAGACTATACGTAGCGACGGTTACAGATTCAGGAACGAGGTTCAGGGTCAGTGCCATAAAAACTCCTTTTATCTTATTGTAATACTGCAAACCAAAGTTCAGGAAATCGCCATGCGGATGTTAATTTGACTTACAGCAAGTTTCACATGTGTGGAGTTACTGCGGCATGAAAATTGGCAACGCTCTTTACACATTTATACGACGGGTATTGCTGCAAAACCTACACTTGTATATGGAGGTGCCAGGATATTATTTATATGATCTTTTTTGCTTAATAATTTTCCCGCCATTGAAATCTTTAAAACACCAATAAGTATCTCAGTATTTTTAATAATATTCAATTGTGCTCTCTTAGCCCACTCACGTGCATTTGGATCCTTAACTATAGTATTAGAAGTAAGGATCTGATCATCATAGGTTTTCATCTGCGCCTCATCTAGTGCTATTTGATCTTCTGTATCTTTAACCGTCGTATTTACAACAGCAGGAACAACCTGCGTGTACACTTCCTGTATCTTAAGTAAGTACAACCAGGTTGATTCCAATAAGGTAATCAAT